>CAYHBW010000005.1:0-4619 GCA_964355085.1 uncultured Candidatus Saccharibacteria bacterium | reverse complement strand
ATCGCCACCGGGATAAAGAATCCGGAATCCTTGAAGATCGGGGATACGATAATTCTTAAGCGGGCGCTCGAGAAAGCCGATCCGAAAGATCTGGCCCTTGCCGGTTACAAAGATCCGCAACCTGTGGTCTTCGTTTCTTTTTATCCGGAAGAAAGCGACAATTATGAGGATCTGAAAACCGCGCTCGGAAAACTTAAACTCAATGATTCCGCGCTTAAATTCGAAGCGGATTTCAATGAATTTCTGGGCAGAGGATTCAAGACTGGTTTTCTGGGAAAGCTTCATTTCGAGATAACCGCCGAACGTCTGGAAAAGGAATTCAATATCCGGACGGTTCACAGCTTTCCGTCGGTTTCCTACAAGGTCAGATTCCAGAACGGCGAGTGGCTTCTGGTGACCAACCCCAAGGATTTCCCCGATAATTACATGGAAGTTCTGGAGCCGATCGCCAAGATCGATATCCTTGTTCCGGCTGAATACGTGGGGACGGTCCTCCGTTTGCAGGAGACTTTCCGTCTGTACAATATAAATACCACGATGCTGGGAAAGATTATGTTGATTTCCGCAAATCTGCCGTTGTCGGACCTCATCAGGGATTTTGACGATCAATTGAAATCGATTTCCGCCGGATACGCTTCGTTGAGTTATGAAATCGCTTCGTATGAGAAAGCCGATGTCGCAAAATTGGAAGTTCTGGTCGCCGGCCATGATGTCGGAGGATTGACGCGGATTGTCCATAGGGACGATCTTGACCGCGACGCCAGAAAGACTGTCGAGCGGCTCAAAGACCTTCTTCCGCAGCTTCAGTTTTCCCAGGCGATACAGGCGGTTGTCGGCGGCAAGGTGATCGCCAGGGAAACCATTCCCGCAATCAAGAAGGAGCTCGGAAATTTCGGCAAGAATGGAGGTGATATAACCCGCAAGATGAAGCTTTGGAAAAAACAGCAGCGCGGGAAAGAAAAACTTAAGGAAATCGGCATGAAAAATAAGATTGATGTGCCGGCCAGCGTCTTTAAAGAACTTCTGAAAAAGTGATAAAATAAAAGGGATGAGCCCCACACATAACAAGGACAGAATATCCTGCTTATCATGAAAATATTTATCGGTTTCAGTAATAAAAGGTTGCTTATTAATATGACAAGGTTGCGCAACGCGCAGTCCTCGTTATGTGTGGGATGAGACGCTTAATTTCAATCATAGTCCTGATAGTCGGAGGCGCCTTATTTTTTGTAAGCGGCCAGCTTTATTTCTCCGGGAGAAGTATGTCCGCGGCCTCCGATGCTTTGCGGGCCCGCTTGTCCGCTTTGAGCGCAGACAGCATGAATCTGAAGTCCGATCTGGATTATCTGCGGATTCCGGAAAATCTTGAAAAGGAGCTTCGTGGCCGGTTCAACTACAAGAATCCAGGCGAAAAACTGATAATCGTCGTGCCGTCCGGGCAATCTACAACCACTGAATGAACATGTCTTTTTCAAAATCAGCAATAACATTTGCAATCCTGATGGCAATCGGTTTATTCGGATACAAGGCGGCCTGGGGGGGATTTTTCCCGCTGGTTTTCGTGAATTTTCTTCCGATTTACAGCAATGAAATAGATCGCGATCTGTCCCTGGCTTACACTTATTACCAGAACGCCATGATTTATTCCGGCGGCGATCCGACGAAGCTTGAAAGCCGCGAATCTTACAATGAACTCAAGCGGGCGGTGATTGATGAGGCGATTTCCAGAGAAATAATATATCGCGAATTGGAATCGATCATGGGCCGGTCTGAAATCGATGAGATTTCCGGCAGGAATATAGAAAAAGCATTGGACGGAAGGGCGGATACGGAGGAAGGCGTTGAGAAGCTTTACGGATTGAATCTCGAAGATTTCAAGGCGCAAATCCTTCTACCGCAGGCGCGCAAGGAAATTCTTGAAGGGAGGATGACTTTGAAAAACCTGGATTTCAATTCCTGGCTTGGAAAAACGAGATCAGAAAGCAGCATAATGATTTTTTCTTCCGTTTTCGGATGGGATGGAGAGAGAGTCGTCCTGAATTGATCTTAATTCTGCCGTTGATCTAAATGTTATAATGATTACAAATAATCATGATCACGACTGAGCAGAAAAAATGGGGAGGAAAATACGGATGGCAGGACATTGGCACGAATCGGCTGGCGGGACAGGCGCAACTTGTGCTTGTTTTCGGGGGTTCTGATCTTGTGCGCGATGAGATATATTTCAATCAGATAAGAAAATG
The DNA here is from genome assembly GCA_964355085.1 of uncultured Candidatus Saccharibacteria bacterium. Taxonomy (GTDB): domain Bacteria; phylum Patescibacteriota; class Minisyncoccia; order UBA6257; family 02-FULL-45-10c; genus REEB48. Next base: position 2,376 of record CAYHBW010000005.1, on the reverse strand, counting down.
GTATCCGGATGCCAGGATAGTGACTGCGTCAACGGCAGGAGAGATTGTCGGTACGACAGTATCCGACGACTGCATTTCCTTGACTGCCATACGCTTCGATAGCACAAAGCTGGTATTGGCGGATCGTGAAATCAAGAATGTCGGTGAAAGTTTTGCAGCCGGCGCCGATCTCGCATCTCATTTTCCTTCCGAAGGACTTGTCCATGTCATGGTCTTCTCCGATGGGCTTAGGGTAAACGGGACAGCGCTTGTGGGCGGTCTGATTTCCAGATTTCCCAGGAATGTTGCGGTGACCGGCGGACTTGTCGGCGACGGCAGTAAATTTATGCATACTTATGTCGGAGTTGATGGTCCGGCAAAAGAAGGAAATATCGTGGCGATTGGTTTTTATAGCAAGAATTTGAAAGTCGGATACGGCTCTCTTGGCGGATGGGATTCTTTCGGTCCGGAGAGGAAAATCACCAAATCCAAAGGTAATATTCTTTATGAATTGGACGGACAATCCGCTCTTGAATTGTACAAGAATTATTTAGGGGAGAAGGCTGCGGGCTTGCCAGGGACAGGATTGCTTTTCCCTTTAAGTTTGCGCATTAAAGAAGGCGATGTTGATGTGGAGGTTGTCCGCACTTTGTTGGCCATAAATGAAAAAGACGGCAGTATGACTTTTGCCGGCGATATGCCCGAGGGCGTGCCGGCCAAACTGATGAAGGCTAATTTTGAGCGCCTAGTGGACGGTGCATCAGGAGCGGCAGAACAGAGTCTTACTTTGCTGAAGACGAAAAATCCTCAGCTCGGAATTCTGATCAGTTGCATCGGGCGGAAGCTTGTTTTGCAGGAGAGTATTGAGGATGAATTGGATGCTGTCCGATATGTTATCGGTGATGCGGCTGCAATTACAGGTTTTTATTCCTATGGAGAAATCTGTCCGAGTGTGAATACGGAGAAGCAGTGCCAGCTTCATAATCAGACAATGACAATCACTTTGTTTTATGAAGATTAAACTGCACCCCACTCTTATCCGGCAACTTAAAAAAACCGGAGTTGATTTCGAAAGTTTGCCAGAAAATTCAAAAGAACTTCTGATCAGGGTCAACGACACTTATGTTCATGCCGAGGAGAGCCGTATTCTTGCAGAGCGGTCTTTGGATTTAAGCTCGCGGGAGCTGGAAGCCAGGGCGAAGGAATTGGATAGGACTAAAGAGATTGAAAGAATTAACGGATTCATGGTTAACCGGGAAATAAAAATGGTTGAGTTGAAGGAAGAAATAAACAGACTTAGGACGGAAAATGACGCGCTGAAGAGAATCGGTGGTAAGGAAGTGTGATTTTGAGCGGGATACCAGAATCGAACTGGCGCCCCAACCTTGGGAAGGTCGTGTACTGCCACTATACTAATCCCGCTCTTAAACTGCTACGGAGGATGGAGGAAGGTCGCATACTACCAAGTCGACCAAATGTCGGCTCCCCGATTATGGTCGGGGCTGTACTATACCCGCATTTACTCGGAGCGCGTTATTCGTTATTATATCTATCATGGAGAAACACTTCAATGTCGGAAACTATATCAAGGATCTTGTTTATGGAGCAAATGACGGAATCATCACGACTTTTGCGGTCGTAGCCGGAGCGGTCGGCGCCGGTATGAGTTCTTCGGTGATCATAATCCTGGGATTCGCGAATCTTCTTGCGGACGGATTTTCCATGGCTGCCAGTAATTTTCTGGGAAGCCGGTCGGAAAACGCCCTGTACAGGGAAGAGGAAAAGAGGGAATGGAATGAAGTGGAAAACCTTCCGGAAAAGGAGCATCAGGAAGTCATGGAAATATTCGAAAAACACGGTTTTGATGTCGAGACCTCCGGCCAGCTGACGGCGTTGATAAAGTCGAATAAGAAATTCTGGGTTGATTTCATGATGAAGTACGAACTCGGCTTCGCCGATCCTGAACATGGCAGCGAGTGGAAGGGGGCGACGCTGACCTTTTTCGCTTTTGTCATTGCCGGAACTCTTCCGCTTTTGCCGTTCACCTTTCTTTCGATTTCACAGGAGTCTATTTTTCTGTATTCGATTTTGGCCACTTCCTTCGCGCTTTTCACAGTCGGATCGTTGAGATCTGTCATCACGAAAGCGCATTGGCTATGGTCGGGCATGGAGATGCTTTTCGTCGGTGGTATTGCGGCGGCGGTATCTTATTATGTAGGATATTTCATCAGCGCAATCGTCTGATGAATGCCACTTTAGCTCATCCGCCGGCTGGCGGAGCAGACTTGCCCGACTATGGCGGGACAGTGCTTTCTGCCAGAGGCAGATAAATCCCAGCGAATGATATGTAGTAATATTAAAATGATGCCAAAGTAGTTCAGGGGCAGAACAGTCGCT
>CAYHBW010000004.1:0-47337 GCA_964355085.1 uncultured Candidatus Saccharibacteria bacterium | reverse complement strand
GAAAACCCCGATGGATATCATTAAATCTATTCCAAGCTATTGAACTTTATACGTAGAACACGGTAATGTGCCCTCGGAGGGAATCGAACCCCCATCAAGACCTTAGAAGAGTCCTGCTTTATCCATTAAGCTACGAGGGCAATAGACTTTAATTAATATATAACAGGAAAATCCGCCACCCGCAATCTTCACCGATCGGATTGAAAGTAAACCTTTTATTTTCCCGGGAAAGCGGTTAGTATATGGAAGAACCGATTTCGGAGTGTAGTATAATGGTAGTATACCTGCTTTGGGAGCAGGAAGCCTGGGTTCGATTCCCAGCACTCCGACAAACTTGAATCCTAATTAAAAATATCTGATAATAATTTCATGTCGTCCCACTCCCAGAGTAGGACTTTTTAATTTTTAAGGGGTATATAATGATAGTGTGGGGCTGAAAAACGGCTCGTAACCGAACCCCCCTTCATTCGTTATCTATGTTAGAAGCTGAAAAACAATATATCAAAGAAGCTAAGAGGGGCGATAAGGCCGCCTTTGGCGCTCTTTATGACCATTATCTTCCCCAGATTTACCGGTTCATACTTTTCAAGGTAAGCCGGAAAGCCGAGGCCGAAGACTTATGCCATGAAGTTTTCCTTAGCGCCTGGAAGAATATGCCCGGCTACAAACACAGAGGATTCCCCTTTTCCAGCTGGCTTTACCAGATTGCAAGAAACGCGGTCATAGATTTCTACCGGACTTCCAAAAACAATGTCCAAATAGAACTAGTGGATGAAAATTCCATCCAGCTCGTCCAGTCGTCCCAAAAGGAATTAGATACGACTCTGGAAATGGAAATGGTGAGGAAGTGCCTTTCCAGGATCCGCCCGGACTATCAGGACCTGATAATCATGCGGTTCATTGAAGAAATGGAAAACTCGGAAATCGCCGCCGCCCTGAACAAGAGCGAAGGCGCCATCCGGTTGATGCAACACAGGGCGCTGAAAGATCTCAAGGACATATACAATCAAAACAATGGAACAGACATTCACGAAGCTTAAAAATATACGGCCAAGCGCTGAATTTCAGGCACGATCCAAGATGCTTATTTTGAGTTCCCAGCAGAATCAGCCGAAGCCGTTCGCCTTGGCCGATCTTTTCCCGGAAATCATGCGGTCCAGTTTCGCTTTCGGCCTTTCCGCGCTCATGATTTTCATGATGGTCGGCGGCTTGTCGCTCTTCAACCAGAAGTTCGTCTCTCCTAAAGTCCTTTCCGCCCTTGATGCCAACAGTCTCAAAAATGAGATTGAAGGGATGGATATCCAGATCCAAATCGCCCAGGTGAAATACTATGAAGCATCAGCCAAGAAAGTGGAGGTGGCGTTGAATGAAACCTCCGGAGATATCTTCGAAAATTCCACGGACGAAAATTTACGCGCGCTGTTAAATGATTATAATCTCTAAGATAAATCTGAATAAGTCGGTCATTCCGGCCCTTATCGTAGCGGGTCTTTTTTTACCCGCCTCGCAAAGCTATGCGCAGGAATCCTTCCAGTCCTCCCTCCGGGGAATCGCCGGCAAGATCAGCACTTTCCTGACCTTCAGAAAACCGGAGGTTTCTCCGGAAGATAAGACTGGCCAGGAAATCAGGACCAGAAGAGAGGCGGTGGAAAAGATATTCGATCTGACGAAGCTGGAGCAGGCCGATCTTCTTAATCGTCTTTCCGGTTTGAAGGATCTCAATGACCAGCAGAAAAAAATGCGGATCACGCTTACGGAATTCGTGAAGGAAAATAACAACGGCCTTAAGGAGATCCAATCGCGCCTTGAAAATACCGACAGACTTGAGGATATCAAAAAACTGGCTTCAGATTTCAAAGATTGGCGCACATTGGTCTACAATCCGAAAACTGAAAAAGTGGTTGCCTTCACTTTCGTATTCCAGGGAAAAAACATCCTCTCGGTCGCCGAAGAACGACTGGCGAATGTCAGAACCGACCTTTCCGAACATCAGGACGCCTTGACCGAAAAAAATGAGGACGCGGAAATCATATTCAAAAAAGCTGAATCAGAAATCAAAGAAGCGGAAGAATTGAATACGCAGGCGAGAAATCTGATAATGATCGCCCTGAACAACGCCCTCAACCCGGCAAAAGGAATCAAGGCCGCGGAAAAAGAAATCGCCCGGGATATAGCCGACTCAAAAGCATTCACGGAAAAAGCCATGCAGCACATCCGGAACGCCTATGGGAAATTCCTTGAGCTTGGAGAAATAATCGATTACGCGAATTGATCCGCGGATATAAGCAGATGATATGCGAATAATAAAAACAGCCCAGCAATACAGGGCTGTTTTTTTGTTACTAGTTACTAAATACTAACTTCTAACTACTAGCTACTAATCCTACGCCACTGCATCCTTAAGCGCCTTTCCTGCCTTGAACTTGGGACGGATGGCCGCTGCGATCTGGATCTTCTCCCCCGTCTTCGGATTGACACCTTGGCGGGCGGCGACTTTGACGGCGCGGAAAGTTCCGAAACCGGTGACCGCAACTTCTTCGCCACGAGCAAGAGTCTTGGTGATAACTTCAAAAACAGCTTCAGTCGCCGCTTGAGCGGCTTTCTTAGTTTCCATCTTTGTCGCCTTCATCACCGCCTGTATGAGTCCTTCTTTTGTCATAAATTTATTTAGGTTTTAGTTTTTAGGTGTTAGTTTCCGATTTCAGATACTAACTACTAAATTCTAAATACTATTTATTTTATTTTCGACCGTTATTTATAATGTAATATCAATTATACAAAATCTGCATTTAAAAAACAAAATCTCCGACTTGTGCCGGAGTATGAAATTTATGAACTTACTGATTTATCAAGAAATTTTCTGGAAAGCTTGATCAGGCAAGCTTCACAAAGCTCGATATTCTTTTTTTTCAAATCATCCAAAAAATTAAACCACTGGCTGATTGAGCTGTTCGGATCAGAGAGATCCGTATCTTTTTCTAATTGCTTATACGCATCAGCGCCAATCTTCTCTCTGTAGAATGCCTTGGCCTCTTCGAGACTCTCTCTAGTCAAAAGCGGGTGATGACGCGAACTTTCCTTAACCTTCTTCAACTCATCATCCAGCGCCATTTTCTGCCACCCAGTTATCAAAAAACCTCTTTAATGATAAGACAATGAAAACTAAAAATCAAATAAAAAATATACTGTAACCCGTTAAGCAAAGTTAATTTTTATCAAACTATAAAAAGCCGGCTCGCTTTGCGGGGAAACTGCGTAACTGGGCGTCTCTCGCGGAAGCAACCGGCTTGATCAGAAAAAATTAGCGAGCAACTTCCACTGCGCGCATCTCCCTGATGACATTCACTTTTATTTCACCCGGATATTTCATATCAGTCTGAATCTTATTGGCAATGTTACGAGCCATCTGCAAAGCGCCGAAGTCGTCAACTTTCTCCGGAATGACGAACACGCGGATTTCACGGCCTGCGGACAAAGCATACGCGCTCTTCACGCCATCAAAGCTTGTGGCAATCTTTTCCAAATCTTCCAAGCGCTTGATGTAGTTTTCAACTGTTCCCCTACGGGCTCCCGGACGGGCGGCGGACAAAATATCCGCAGTCGTGACGATATAGGATTCCGGATTGGAATATGGATATTCATCATGGTGCGATTGCATGGCCTTGACGACTTCCTCATCAATTCCGTATTTCTGCAGGATTTTCCGTCCGAGCTCGACGTGCGTTCCCTGAACTTCATGGTCGATCGCTTTTCCGATATCGTGTAAAAGCGCGCCTTTCTTGGCGACTTCGATATTCACACCAAGTTCGGCGGCGATCATCGCGGAAATATGCGCCATTTCAATCGAATGCACGAGCACATTCTGTCCAAAGCTAGTGCGGAAATACAATCTGCCCAAGAGCTGGATGATTTCCTTAGGCAGGCCGACAACGCCGACTTCAAGCGCGGCGTTCTCGCCGATTTCCACCATTCTGCGGTTGAGTTCACCCTGGGATTCGGCGACTTTTTCTTCGATCTTCGCCGGTTGGATGCGTCCGTCCTTAAGCAACTTTTCCATGGTCATGCGCGCCACTTCCCGGCGGAGCGGATCATAAGAAGAGAAAATTATCGTGTCCGGAGTTTCGTCAACGATGATTTCTACTCCGGTCATTCTTTCAAGCGTCTTAATGTTGCGTCCTTCGCGGCCGATGATCTTCCCTTTCATATCCTCGCTCGGAAGCTGGAATGAGCTAGTGGTGACATCAGAAACATGGGAACGGGCATAACGCTGGATGGCTGTGGTTATGATACCCATGCTCTTTTTCTCGATTTCCTCCCGACGCTCGGTTTCCAATTTATTCAAAGCCACCGCCAATTCTACGCGGTGCTCTTCGGTCACTTTTTTCAAAACCTGCTTTTTCGCGTCATCAACCGAGAGATTCGCGACTTTTTCCAACTCTCCGAGAATCTTCGACTTCAACGCGTCCATTTCCGCGCGAGTCGTATTGACCCGCTTTGCTTCTTCCTCGAGATTCATTTTCTGGGAAGTCATGTCGGCATACTGCTTTTCCAGAGTCTCCTCTTTTTTCATTATCCTCTCTTCCAGCTTGTCCAATTGGACCTTCCGGGTCCTCTCTTCTCCCTTGACCTCCTCCAATAATTTCGCAGCTCGCTCTTTCGCATCCAAAATCACCTCCTTTGACTTGGATTGCGCTTCGTCCATCCAGATTTTTATTTTTTGTTCTACCGAGTCCGCCTGCTTAGATACTATCGACTGTCGGAGAAAATACCCCGCTGCGATACCTAAAATCAAAGCTACCCACACAAATGGATTTGTCAGCATATATTTGTTTGTTACTTAAACGATTCATGTTTAGGACACAAGAGGGTCGCCCCTCTTATATTTTCAGTAACTGATTAATTATTTGATATTATTACTAAACTAATTTCTATATTATACTTTATTGTATGACCAAGCGTCAAGTAATTCTAGCAATTTTGGATGGCTGGGGCGTCGGCGCGAAGAACGACACGAACCCCATTCATATCCAGGGAACTCCGAATCTGGATTACATAAAGGAAAATTTTCTGATGGGCTCGCTTCAGGCCTCCAGCATTTCCATCGGCCTCCCCTGGAATGAAGAAGGCAACAGCGAAGTCGGCCACCTGACCATCGGCGCCGGGAAAATCCTCTATCAGCACTATCCCCGCATCACTTTGGCAATCCGGGACGGAAGTTTCTCAAAAAATCAGGCTCTGCTGGATGCTTTTGCGCACGTAAAAAATAACAGCAGCGCGCTGAATCTTATCGGACTTCTCACGCAGGGAAACATCCATGCCTCTTACGAACACCTGATCGCCCTGATAAACCTCTCCAAACAGAACGGGGTGTCGAAAATAAATCTTCATCTGTTTACGGACGGAAAAGACAGCGGACCGAAATCATTTACGGAGATCCTCGGGAAACTTCGCCTGGATATTCCCGACGGATGGACAATCGGAAGCATCGCCGGAAGATTCTACGGACTGGAGCGCGATAATCACTGGGAGCGCACCCGGCTCGCCTATGAAGCGATTACCGGAACCGGACCAATCGGAAAATCTCCGGAAGAAACCGCACAGGAAGCTTATTCCAGGAATCTCACAGATCAGCATATCGAGCCGCACACGATAAATCCGGGAAACTGCGTGGAAAGCAATGATGCGATAATTTTCTTCGATTTCCGGGAAGACGGAATCCGCCAGATCGCCGGCGCCTTTATTGATCCTGAATTCTCGGAATTCCCGACCAAGCCCCTTCCTAATCTCTATATCGCCACCTTCACCAAATATCTGGATATTTTCAAGGCGCCGATCGCTTTCCCGTCCGAATCGGTGGAAATGCCGCTCGGGCGGATTATTGCGGAAAACGGTAAAACCCAGCTTCGCATCGCCGAAACGGAAAAATACGCCCACGTCACTTATTTTTTCAACGGATACAGGGAAAAGCCCTTTGAAAACGAGTTCCGCATTCTTGTGCCGTCTGAAAAAGTTTCCAGCCACGCCGAAAAACCGAAAATGCAGGCGCTGGAAATAACCGCGCGCGTCACCCAGGCGATCCGGGAAAAATCCTTCGATTTCATCCTGGTCAATTTCGCAAACGGCGACATGGTAGCCCACACCGGCAATTACGAAGCCACTAAAATCGCAGTGAAAACAGTGGATGAATCCGTCGGAGCGCTGGTAAGGGCCGCGCTGGAAAATGATGCCGCGCTGATAATCACAGCCGATCACGGAAATGCCGAATCAATGATGAATCCGCGCACAGGAGAATATACAAATACGCACGACCCGTCCCCTGTTCCGATTTATCTGGTCGGCAATGAATTCACTCGTCCGAAAAACCAGGCGGAAATAAATCTCGCTGAAGGTGAAATTTCCGGGATCCTTTCCGACATCGCCCCGACAGTTCTGGAATTATTGGACATACCGAAACCCGCAGAAATAACAGGTCAGAGCCTGCTGAAGCTGCTGCAATAAAAATCCGCCGAATTTAACGGCGGTTTTTCCTTCCAATCTTTTCTTTTTCTAAAGAAACGGCGAAGTACCAAAGATCGGCTGCTCTGATCATATGCTTATCGCCGACTCGACGGCCAGCAAGCTCCCTCCTTCTCGATGCATGTAAAATCCTCTTTTCCGGAATTCCGGAAGCAAAAGCAGCTCTCTCCAGATCAACTTCCGGAAATGGCACAACTCCGGCTTTTTTAAATTTCTTCGCGATTATATTTCCCGCTCGGACTTCAAGGGAAAAATCGGAAAAATATTTCCTTGACATCTCATCCTGTCCAATCTATGAATAACTTACATAATGCTATCCGACATTATCCAGAAAATCAAATATTCCCCTAAAGAACCCGGCGTATATATTTTTTTCCATAAAAAAGAAGTTCTTTATGTCGGCAAAGCGTCCAATCTGCGGAACCGCCTGAAGAACTATCTGAAAATAACTGACATCAAAACTAAGTCCTTGCATGAAGAAGCCACCTCGCTGAAAACCGTTGCTTTGCGCTCAAATATCGAAGCGCTGATCGTGGAATCAAAATTGATAAAAGAACTGAAGCCGAAATACAACGTTCTTTTCAAAGACGACAAGAATTATTTCTATGTGGCCATTTCAAAGGAAGCTTTTCCGCGAATTTTTATCACCCATCAATTACATGATAAAAACCAGGAATACATCGGCCCCTTCACTGACGGCGCACCGCTTAAATCAATCCTCCGGCTCATCAGACGTACGATTCCCTACTGCGCCCATAAACCTCATTTGCGCATCTGTCTTGATGCCCAGATAAATAATTGTCCCTGGTATTGCTGCCGTAAATATAATGCGAATGACGCGGATTCAACACTAACACCGCAAATAAAAGAAATCCGGAAATATCAGAAAAATATAAAAAGGATAAAGGATATTCTGACGGGAGAAAACAAGAAATTCCTGCGATCATTGAAAGATCCATATGAACTTCTGGTATTGGAAAAAATCTGGGCGCATAAACCTTATTTAGAATCTGGAATTAAGAATCTGGAATCTAGTAGGAATAAGAATGTTCTTTCAGATTCTAGCTACCAGATACTAGATTCTATCCGAAGCATTGAATGTTACGACAACTCCCATCTTTCCGGAAAAGAAGCGGTCGGGGCGATGACGCGCTGGCAACGCGCGGAATCCGGTATCAGGTATCACGTATCAAACGAGTGGACTGCGGATAAAAACATGTGGCGGAAATTCAAGCATACGAATAGCGCTCACTTCGCTGAAGCTCCGAGAAATACGGATGCGCCCACACAAATAATTGAAGACGATCCGCGCATGATGGAAGAAATGGTTTCCCGCCGGCTTAACCATCCGGAATGGCCATATCCGGATCTGCTTATTATTGACGGAGGAATAACGCAGTTTAATGCCGCGAAGCGCGCTCTTTCTAAGTTACCAATTACTAATTACCAATTACCTAAAATAATTTCATTTGCCAAACCAAATCAGGAAGTCTACGGCCTGAAACCCTTGCCGGTTCCGATTACAGAGCTTCCGGAAGATTTTCAGAAAATCATCCGCATGGCGATCCAAAATACGCACAATTTCGTCTTGCGCTATCACCGCTCTGTCCGCCGAAAGAAATTTTTGCCGCCGCAATATTAAATTTCTTGACCTCCTGAAAATTTTTTGACATACTCAAAACGGATCATTAAATAATTGAGGACGCATGAGTAATCCCAGACCATCAGTCAGAATTTCCCCGCAACAGATGCCTAAGGGGCCGCTTCTTGGAGCCCGTTTGCATATAGGTTGGCTGCCGGTAAAAAATCTTTGCTATGGAGAGCGCATGCTGATGTATAATTTCGAACATCACTGCAATTGTTGCAAAAATTGTCCTGAAAGAGAGCGACTTAAGCTGAAAGCAGTAATGAAACTCCGTCAGCTAAGAGAGTGGCTTAAAAAACAAAGTAGCGGGCAAGTCGTAATACGATTCGGACCTAAGGCAAACCGAAATACGATGATCAAACTTGGCATGCGGGCCGCAATTCTTGTCCTGGGAAAAAACGATAAACAGAGTAATGACCTGATGAGGAAATTTCTCAATAAACTCGCGTATGGGGTAGACATTTAAACATAGCACGCCGCCGCTTCCGGCGGTTTTTATTTTTAACCGAAAAATTGACACTGAAAAATAAATTTGCAATACTATTCTCGGATCTTCTTTTCGGAAAACAAATGGATCTCGCCAACACAATTAATGCCTTGGCCCAGCCAGAAGTTGCTGCGATGATCGGAATTATCGCCTTGGCCGTCTCCGGAATCCGAAAGAACGAAGCCGGCGGAGAGAGTGGCATTATTATTCTTATAGTAGCTGCACTCTGGGCAGCTATGAAATACGCTCCTCTAAAATAACCCCTTTTAGGGGTTTTTTATTTGCGGGCAATAAAAGCTATAATGAGTATATGAAATGGTTTGCCAATTTAGTCTTCTCATACTTCTCCAACCTGATCGCCATCATCCTGGCGGGTCAGTTTATCGCCGGTTTCGAAGTCGTTTCCTCTCCTTTTGAAAATCTCCTGCTCGCAGCCGCCACCTTCACTGTCATAAACTGGTTCATCCGGCCTCTTTTGAAGATGATATTGTCGCCGATCATATTCCTGACCCTAGGATTGTTCACCCTCGTCATAAATGCCGGAATGCTCTACCTTCTTGACATTTTGAGTGTAAATGTTAATATTAGTGGAACTGAGTCTCTTATATACGGAACTTTGCTTATTACCGGAGTGAATATCTTACTTCATTTTTCCGCAAAGATCCTGTTTAAAAAGGATTAGTCTCAACTTATGAATTGGCTTCCTATATCACAGATAATTGTAACCGTACTGCTGATTGTTTTTATTTTGCTTCAGGAGCGCTCATCCGGACTCTCCGGTCTTCTTGGCGGAGGCGAAGGAGGATTTTATCAGACCCGCCGCGGACTGGAAAAGTTCATCTTCGGAGGAACAATCGTTTTGGCAATCGCATTCGCAGCTTTGGCTCTGGCCGGTCTGGTTCTCTAGACTTATCCTGCATTACATTTGAAATTTAATCTAGCCAGGAAGTAGGAATTTGACCTTATTGGAACAATCGAAAATTATTTATATTTAATTTACTATTTATCGCCGGGTAATATCTTGAGAATTTGATTGAAGTTTGTCCCGCTTCGCGGGACCAGTCAAATTTTCACTTCCTGGTCCAAAAACCGCATTATTTACGCGGTTCTCGCAGAGAATGTTAACTCTTCTTATTAATATATTCCGGACATTCAACCGCAATGAGCGATTGGTATTTTTCGGACTGACTGTCGTGACCATCATTTCCGGAGGAATATTGGGAATTCTTATTTTCCGAGCCGCCACAGTCGAACAGCCGACCGCTTCCCCGCTATATATAGAAGGGATAGTCGGACAGCCGGTTGCGATAAATCCTGTGCTTGCTGGCGCGAATGACGCGGACCGGGACCTTATCCGCCTTGTTTTCATCGACCTCGCATCCTTGTCGAAAGAATACAAATCATCAAATGAAAACCGGACGTGGAACGTGATTTTGAAAGATGATCTTCGCTGGAGCGACGGGAAGCCCCTGACCGCCGATGACGTCATTTTCACGCTCGACGCCATTCAAGGCGCGGAAAGCCGTTCACCGCTTTCAGTCAGCTGGCAGGGAGTCGTCGTGAACCGGATCAGCGAACTGGAAGTTGAATTCACCCTCCGCACTCCTTATGCATTCTTTGCGGACAACCTCAAAGAGCTGATACTCATTCCGAAACATATCTGGGGCGCGGTTCCGTTAGCAAATTTCCGCCTTTCAGAATACAATCTGGAACCGGTGGGAAGCGGACCGTATAAATTCTCTTCATTCGAAAAAAGGAAGGACGGCTTCATAGAAACCTACAATTTTTCCGCAAATCCGGAATTTTCCGGAGATCCGGCGTTCATAGAAAAATTCGTCGTGAAATTCTATCAGAATCCGGCCGAACTGATCAGCTCTTTCAACTCGCGGGAAATCGACGGTTTCAGCGGACTTAATCCGAAAAATATCGGGGAACTCAAGCTCGGAAACACCGTGCTGGAAAAATCCATGCCACGCTATTACGCGATTTTCCTCAATAAAAACATTCCCGGATTGGACGACAGGAATGTAGTGATGGCGATGAATTACGCCATAAACAAAAAAGTGATGATCGAAAATGTTTTCAACGGAAAAGCGCTCGAAGTGAATCAGCCGGTGCTTCCAATCCTTGATGGATATGACAAGGAGAACGACCAGGTTATCGGATTTTCTCCGGAAAAATCGGCGGAAACGCTGGATAAAGCCGGCTGGAAACTCAACGCAGATAATATGCGCGAAAAAAAATCCGGCAAACAGGTGAATGCGCTGGAATTCTCAATGATAGTCCCGCAATCCCGTCCGCTGATTGAAGCCGCCGATCTTATCCGGAAAAATCTGGAGGAGGTAGGCATTAGAATCAACATCATAACCCTGAACCCGACCGATATCGCCAATGAAATAATAAAGACGAGAAATTACCAGATGATTCTCTTCGGAAACATCCTGAAGCAGAATCCCGATCTTTTCTCCTTCTGGCATTCATCCGAAAGATTCTACCCGGGACTCAATCTGTCCCTGTATGAAAATAAAAAGGTCGATGGCTTGCTCGAGCAGGTAAGGAAAGGGTCTGACTCCGGAGAACGCGCAATCGCGCTTTCCCAGATACAGCGGATCATTTCCGAAGATATGCCGGCGATATTCCTATATTCGCCGAAATATCTTTACGCCGCGCCGAGCCATTTCGGAGGATTCGAAGAGCCGATAATTTCGGTTCCATCGGACAGATTCCGGAATGTGAACAAGTGGTATCTGGAAACCACAAGAGTATTCCAGTAAAGTAATGGCAAAAACGCCCCGTATCCTGCCGAAAATGGATTAAGGATAACGGGATTCTATACAAAGTGCCGCAGTGACTGACTGATCGAGAAAATGCCCCTGTGGCGATCCGCCCCCGCCAGTTGGCGGATGTGCGGAGGCAGACTCTTCTCTTTATAGTGCCGGATTGAGGAAATAATAAAATACAAAGCAAAACGATAAAAATGCCCCTGTGGCGAAACGGCAGACGCGCACGCTTCAGGTGCGTGTGACCGCAAGGTCGTGGAGGTTCAAATCCTCTCGGGGGCACAGAAAGTCCTCACTTCGGCACTTTGTATGGAATACGGGGCAAATTAATAGGAAAAAAAATAAAATAAAAAAATTAATAATTAAAAATAACAAAACAAATATGATTAGAGTTAGCGCGCCGAAAAGAACTTTCGCGCCACATAAAAAAGAACATAAAGAAACTGCCACCCATCACAGGGAGCAAAAAACGCATACGGAACAACCGGAAAAATCCGGTCTGGTTCCGCTGCGGTTCGTTCCTGTCGGAGGAATGGAACAGATCGGGCAAAACTGCTCGTTCTTCGAATACAAGGATGAAATCGTCGTCATCGATGTCGGCATCCAATTCCCCGAAGAGGAAACTCCGGGAGTCGACTACATAATTCCGAACATCAGCTACATCGAGCCGAAAAAGAAAAACGTAAAGGCGATTGTTTTGACCCACGGCCACTACGATCACATCCACGCCCTTCCGTACCTGATTGAAAAGCTCGGCAATCCTGTCATCTATACCGCCGCCCTCACCAAAGCGCTGGTTGAAAAAAGATTCCAGGAATTTCCGAATGTCCCGAAGCCGAAAATCATCGTCGTCAATGACGGTGACCGCTTGAGGATATCAACGCACTTCACCGGAGATTTCTTCTCCATCGACCACACCATTCCGGATTCCATCGGATTCATCCTGGAAACTCCGGTCGGAAAAATGGCTACTTTCGGAGACTTCCGCGTTGAACGCGATATAGAAGGAAATCCGGAAGGGCTGGAAATATTCGAAAAACTCGGGAAAGCCGGAATCCACACCCTTCTCCTGGACAGCACGAACGCCGACATCGAAGGACAATCTGTTCCGGAAAAAATCGTGGAAAAAAATCTGGAAATGCTCTTCAAGAACGCCAAAGGACGCATCATCGTCGCAACTTTTTCTTCCCTGTTGACCCGTCTTGCGGAAATCATCAAGATCGCGGAAAAACTCGGGAAAAAAGTCGCCATCAACGGCCGCTCCATGAAAGACAACGTCGAGATTGCAAAAAATCTCGGGTATATGAAATTCAAGAAAGAAAATGTCATCGCAGTTGAAGAAGTCAGCCGACACAAAGATGACAAGATAATGATTCTTTCCACCGGAGGACAAGGTGAGCCAAATGCCGGACTGACTAAAATCACCAACGGCGAACACAAAGTTCTCCGTCTGAAAAGATCTGACACAGTCATCTTCTCCTCTTCCGTTGTTCCTGGAAATGAACGCAGCGTTCAGGCGCTTCAGGATAATATCGCCCGTCAAGTTGATGAAGTCTACAACTCCAAACTTTTGGATATCCACTCCAGCGGACACTGCCTTAAAGACGACCTCCGTGTTGTCTTGAAATTAGTCAAACCGAAATATGTGGTTCCGATTCACGGTTATTACTTCAAGAGATCGGCGGCTGCAAAAGTCGCGCAGGAAATCGGAATGCCGAAAGAAAATGCGATTCTTATGGATAACGGCCAGGTTGCGAACCTTACCGCAGAATCCTTCACAGTAACCGAAGAAAGAATCCCGACTGACTACGTCATGGTTGACGGACTTGGAGTCGGAGATGTCCAGGAAGTTGTTTTGCGCGACCGCCTGCTTCTTGCTGAAGAAGGCATGATTGTCATCATCGCCACTTTGGACCGCCGGACTGGCCGGATGCTGAAAACTCCGGACATCATTTCCCGCGGATTCATCTATCTCAAAGAAAATAAGCAGATGCTTGATGATATACGCCTGAAACTGAAAAATGTCCTCGGAAAAATCCCGCGCAACAACCAGCCGGAACCGGACTACGTGAAGGGACTCATCAGAGACCAGATCGGCCAACTCTTGTATAATAAGACTAAGCGAAGACCAATGGTTCTTCCGGTGCTGATAGAGCTGTAGGTAAATAGTTAATTAGTTAGTCGGTAAATTAGAAACTAAACCAACTAACCAATTAACTAATAAACTAATCAACCAAAATGAAGCCAATCTTAATCAGCGGAATCCAGCCGACAGGCCGATTACATCTCGGTAATTATTTAGGCGCTCTAAAAAACTTTGTGGAACTTCAGAATTCCGGAAAGTATCAGTGCCTGTTTTTCATCGCGGACTATCACTCTCTGACGATTGATTTTGATCCGGCTAAAAAATCAGAAGAAGTCCTTGGCGTTGCCAAGGCCTATCTTGCCGCCGGCATTGATCCGAAAAAATCTTCTGTGTTTATCCAATCGCATATTCCTGAATCAACAGAACTCGCCTGGATATTCAATACCATTGCTCCTATCGGAGAACTGGAAAGAATGACGCAATACAAAGATAAGTCAGCACTGCAGGAATCAGTGAATGTGGGCTTACTTACCTACCCGCTCCTCATGACTGCGGATATACTACTGTATGACGCGAAAACTGTCCCAGTCGGAGATGACCAGCTTCAACACTTGGAACTAGCGCGGACTCTTGCCCGCAAATTCAATAATCGTTTTGGTAATACATTTGCAGAGCCGCAGGCGCTTATGACAAAAACTCCGCGCGTAATGAGCTTGAACGATCCGATGAAAAAGATGTCTAAGTCTCAACCGGAAGGATGTCTTTTCCTGGACGATTCTCCGAAAGATATCGAATCAAAGATAAAGCGCGCAGTAACGGACTCCGGATCTGAAGTGAAATTTGATCTCCAAAATAAAACCGGCGTTTCCAATCTCCTTCTCATCTATGAAGCCCTGACTGGAGAATCCGTATCTGATCTGGAAAAGAAATATGCCGGCAAAGGTTACGGACAATTCAAATCCGACCTTGCCGACGTTGCGGTCAAAGCCCTTACTCCGTTCCGCGAACTTAAAACTTCTGACTTGAAACTTAAAACTATTCTGAGTGCTGGGGACAAAAAAGCAAAAAAACTCGCTTTCGCAAAAATGAAAGAAATTAAGAAAAAACTCGGATTGCTATAAAATAAAAAACAGCCTATCGGCTGTTTTTTTATTTATCTTTATTATTCAATAATTTATCAATCAGATTTTTCTTACCCCGACCCAAAGCGGCTGGTCTTCAAATTTAGTGCTCAATTCAGCGTCATATTTATCGCTCTTTTTGAGCTCAACCGACTTCGCCCCCACATCCCGCTTAAGACGCGCCATATGCGCATTTAAGGCGTTTTCCAGCTCTTTAGGGCCCTCAATCCTAAGCTCGATGGCATCTGAAGGAACATAACCTGCATCATGGCGAAGTCCTTGAACCATGCGAACAACTTCCCGGAGAATACCCTCTTCTTTGAGTTCAGGCGTTATTACAAGATCAAAAGCCAATTCTTCTTTCATTTCATAATTCCATCGGACTTCCTTTACATTCACTTCATCGCGAAGAATCGCCAAAAGCTCTTCATCGCGAACATCAATTGCCTTGGATTTTATTTCCAACGCCTGAAGCGGTTGCCTGACCTTCATTCCTTTTTCAGCGCGGATCGCCAGAGCCAAGCTGGATAATCTTCGGACTTCTTCCATTTTTTCGAGTAAAGAAAAATCAACCGCTTTCTTGTCCGCTTCCGGCCAATCCTCAAGATGGACGGATTCCTTGACGGCGGAAACTGAAAGATAAAGAGCATCGGCAAAAAAAGGCGTGAACGGGGCCATCATCCGGCTCAATTCAGAAAGGCAGAACCGCAAAGTGGCGGAGGCGGACGCATAATCCTTCATATCATCCGGCTTCTGCAGGCGCGGACGGGAACGGCGGATATACCATCGGGAAAGATCGTCTGCAAAAGATTCCAGCGCCTTTCCGGCGGAACCGACATCGTATTTTTCCAATCCTTCCGTCGCCTGCTCGATTGTCTGATTCAATCTAGCTGAGATCCATCTATCTAAAACATTCTGAAGTCGACCCAAGTCGACTCCCCGACTATGGTCGGGGCTTTTATCCCCATAAGTCTCCAGAAAAACGAAAGAGTTATAAATTATCATTATGAACTTTCGGAGCATCTTGCCGAGATCCAGCTCGTCAAATTTTTTGGATTCAGACGGCGGATTGATGGTGTAGTAATACCAGCGGACAACATCAGAGCCGTATTTCTGAATCATATCCCACGGACTGACCACGTTTCCCTTTGACTTGGACATCTTTTGGCCGTTTTTATCTAAAACTAATCCAAGCGTAATCACGTTTTTGTAAGGATTTTCCAAGCCCAAAGCAGTGGCCACGGCTAGAAGAGTATAAAACCATCCCCTGGTCTGATCAATTCCCTCGCTGATGTAATCAGCCGGAAATTCAATCGTTTTTTCAATCGAATTCATATCCAAAGGATTTTTCAGATCTTGCGCGAATGGATAATGAAATTGCGCAAACGGCATTGCTCCGGAATCAAACCAAGAATCGGCGACCTCCTTCACGCGGGTCATTTTGCCATCACACTTCCCGCACTTAAGATGCAGATCATCGACATACGGGCGATGAATATCGAGCTCACAATTCATATTATACGGCCAATTATGCAACTCAACTTTCCGCGGCTTGCCGTCAGTTTTAATGTAATCCAAATTCAAAATTTCTTCGTTATCCAATCCCTTCATTGCTCCTTCCAAAACCCAAAGTGGATCGCCATGGCTGACAATGAGAATATTTTTACCGGAATATTTGGAATTGATATCCAGAATTGCGCCGAACATCCTTTTTTTAACATCATTCAGATTTTCTCCACCAGCCGGAGATTTAGTGAAGCGCTCCAAAGAATTCTCAAAAAATTTATGGAACTCTCCGACCACTCTCCAATTAAAAATTCCCGCATCGATTTCAACCAACCTTTTATCAAAAATCAATTTCGCTTTCGTCTGCTTAGCGACCGCCTTTGCCGTCTGCTTTGTACGCTGATAAGGCGAAGCGAAAATGAAATCGAGTTTATTTTTCCCGAGCATTTTCTTTATATTTTTTCCGGCTTCTTCCGCTTGCGCAAGGCCTTTCTTGGTCAGCTTGGAAATATTTTTTCCGCGCTCCGGCCCGGCTGCTATAATATCAGTCAAATTATGATCTGACTCTCCATGACGGAGAAAATAAAAATTATTTTCCGAAAAACGGCTATCGTCCAATTCTTTTAAGCTTCCGACGACCTTAGTCGCCTCACAATCCCCACATCGCCAAATCGGTAGCGGCGTTCCCCAATAGCGATCACGAGAAATCGCCCAATCTTTTATTTCACGAAGCCACTCACCGAATCTCCCCTCTTTAATGTGATCCGGAACCCAATTTATCTTTTCATTATTTTTCAGAAGCTGGTCGCGAAGCCCGCTCATTTCTATGAACCAGGAAAAGCGGGAGAAGTATAAAATAGGCGTTCCGCATCTCCAACAAAACGGATAATCGTGCTCTATTTCTTCATATTTAAGCAGTATTTTTTTATCCAAAAGATGAGCGATGATATCTTTATCCGCCTGCTTGGCAAATCTCCCTGCGCCCGGCAGTCCTGCCTGAACTATGCCACGCGCATCAATAGTGATTGGGATCTGTCCGACCAATTCTTTCTGCTCTTTTTTAATAAGCTGCATATCATCCTCGCCAAAAGCCGGAGCAATATGAACCAATCCTGTTCCGTCCGTAGTGGATACAAAACCGGCGCCGTAAACTTTAAAAAACTTCTTGTTTTTCAGCCACGGGCCTTTTACCTTGAACATCGGCTCATATTCCCAACCGATCATTTTCTTCCCGGAAATCTTTTCCACCACCTCAATATTTTCGGAGGACTTGTCCGCCGTAGCCTCTGGCGAAGGCGGAGGATTATATGACCAGACAAAATCTTTTCCGACTTTATATTTCGTATAGCTTAATTCCGGATTGACTGCGACAGCCACATTGGACGGCAAAGTCCACGGAGTGGTGGTCCAGACCAAGAGGTATTCTTTTGCTTTATTTTTTTTACCCTTAGCTTGTCGAAGGGTGAACTTTACGTATACGGATGGATCTTTAACTTTTTTATAAACTCCCGGCTGTCCCATTTCATGACTGGAAAGCGGAGTCTGACAGCGAGGGCAATAAGGAACAATCTTAAATGACTGAGCGAGAAGATCCCTGTCTGCAATCTGCTTCAAAACCCACCAAAGACTTTCCACGTAATCCGGCTTATAGGTGACATACGGATTTTTCATATCCAACCAGAATCCGATACGGTCAGTCAGCTTTTCCCATTCTTCCTGATATCTCCAGACGGAAGATTTGGCTTTTTCATTGAATTCCGCGATTCCGAATTTCTCGATTTCCTGTTTATTTTTCAGGCCGAGTTCTTTTTCAACTTCAATTTCCACCGGCAAACCATGAGTATCCCAGCCGGCTTTTCGATTGACCAAATATCCCTGCATTGTCTTATAGCGCGGAATGACATCTTTAAATGCCCGACCAAGAACATGGTGAATTCCGGGACGGCCGTTAGCAGTCGGCGGACCTTCAAAAAATCGGAAGGGCTTCGCATTCTCGCGAAGCTTCAAAGACTTCTCAAAAATCCTGTTTTCTTTCCAGAATTTGAGCACTCTCTCCTCTATTTCCGGCAATTTGAATTCCTTAAGGCCTCTAAGCATACCATGTAGTGAGCCTGCGGTGTTTATCCGCAGAATCTCAATTTATTGATTATCTATTTATAATTACAATTACTATTTTACTTAAATTCCATATAGTAAACGCGGATAAATGAGATTCTAGCCGCAGATCTACTACCTGGCATATTCTTATATATTAAGCGAAAAATCGTTCATTTTCAAACAAAAAACCGCTCATCGGGAGCGGCGATTAGTTCTTTCCTTCAAATGTCTTTCGTAATCGGAATGCTTGTGTATTGAGCGTAGATATTTGTAATATCCTTCGGATTTTTTCAATAAATGAATATAATGCGATAATAGCCTGATTTCCTTACAAAGAGCGGCGATCCCTTTTGGTTTTCGTTCCTTCAATATCTCCCTTAAACCGCTTCTCGCCAATCTATGGGCTATGTAAATCTGTAATCTTGAAAAACGCACTTTGTGTTTCACATAATGATCTCTACGCGCCGTATCACGTGGAATCAGCAACATGGCAACCTCGAATTGATTTAGCAAATGACTACAGAGAATATATCACCCCAAGATACGACAATGCAAGAGTGAAAAATAAACAAAAATCGCCTTAAATAAGGCGATTGCGGTCATCAGGTGCGCCGGGAATATAAGCAGGCGCATGATTAATCTTTTCTCTACCCGATATCATATACAGAAAAAAACCGGCTACATCCGCTGCGATATCCCCGTAAGAGACGAATGCCCGCCCGATTTCGGAAAGAGCGGGGAAAGTCCAAGGATTCAGAAAGAAAACCTCCAAAAATTCCCAAGCGACGCCCATTGCAATAACGGCGCTGAATAATATCAATGGATTACTTGATCCGGAAAGACGATATGCAAGCGCGGCGATGAGATATCCGCCGGCGATATGAAATGCCTTATCGACATACAATATTTCACAGACGGCATAAAAAGAAGAGTGGCAGATCAGAAGGTAGGCGACGTATGTGAAAATCAATCCGACGGAAATCTTTTTCAAATCCCCCAATGAGTCTCCGCGCTGATAAGTTCTTCAAAAAGAATACACTGATATTTTTATTTTTTCAAATCTGAAAATTAAAAAACCGCCATCAGGCGGTTACAACAGTTCGACCGGAATACCGACGCCGCACGAATCCCCA
Organism: uncultured Candidatus Saccharibacteria bacterium; assembly: GCA_964355085.1. GTDB lineage: Bacteria > Patescibacteriota > Minisyncoccia > UBA6257 > 02-FULL-45-10c > REEB48. The sequence continues at coordinate 27,966 of CAYHBW010000004.1, read as the reverse complement.
TACTCCAGGACAGACGGAGTCCGAAGCAAGCGCCGTAATCTTGCGAGTCTATTTTTTCTCGCAAGATGCTTTTGTTTTATCGCCCTGATTGCACTCATAAGATCTTTCGCGGCATACGCAGAAGCGACAAGGTCTATCGGGGCTTCGTTTCGCAATGCGGAATTCTTTTTAAGCATCCAGGAAACAGTTCTCCTGTGAGACCAAAACCCCAGAAGGACGGAAACAGCTTCGCTTAAGCGTCTCTGCGTCTCCTGCTGTGAAGTGCCCTGCGTTGAAATAAGGGAATTCTCAATTTCCGCCGTAACTCCGCGAACCGTGTCGGCCATGTCATTACCTATATTCATATTCTAAGAACCGCTAATGATTAAAACAAATAGAAGATAAAAAGTAAAGCAATACCCGTCGTAATCGGGTAAAATTCTGACAAGATAAGAATCTTACATTTTCTTTGGTTTTGAGATTCCTAAAATATCGAACAGATTTTCCAAAACAATCTTTGTCGCGGAAACCAGCGCCAATCGGGCCCGCTCAAGTTTTTTATCTTCCAGCCCGACAACCCTCTCTTTTTCATAAAAATTGTGCAAAGCCCGGGCGACATCGCCGGCATATTTTGTCAGATGATGGACCTGATAATCTTCCGCTGTCTGCGTAATCAGATCAGGGAATTTCATCAATTCTAGCATCAATCTGACCTCCGACTCGGAAGTCAAAAACTCTAATTTTAAATTTTTAAAGCCGACCAGAGTCGGCTCCCCGACTTTGGTCGGGGCTTTAGACTTCCGTAAGATGTTACTGCATCTTACGAGCGCATATTGCGCATAGAATACTGGATTCTTATTGGATTTCTCTTTCGCCAGATCCATATCAAAATCCATATGCGTATCCAATGAATGCATCAAAAAGAAAAACTTGGCCGCATCCGCCCCGACTTCTTCCAAAAGATCGTCCATGGTGATGAATTCCCCTTTCCGCTTGGACATGCGGACTTCTTTCCCGCCGCTGACCAACCGGACCAGCTGCGTGATAAGAATTTTCAATCTTTCCGAATTCAATCCGAGCGCTTCCACGCCTTTTTTCATCCTTTGCGCATAGCCATGATGATCCGCGCCCCAGATATCGATGGCGAGATCGAATTTCCGCTTTATCAGCTTGTTGTAGTGATAAGCAAGATCGGCCAGAAAATAAGTAGGCAAGCCGTCAGACTTTATAAGAACCCCTTCGCCCAACCCTAAACTGAATTTGCCGTGTAAATTCGGTCGGGCGAACTCCTGAGGCTTCGCCTCATGGTGTTTTAGCCACGTTGCTCCGTCTTTTTCTTCAACTACTTTTCGATTTTTTAAAAATTCTAAAGCTTTCTTTAGCTCTCCTTTTTTATGAAGATTCGCATCCTCGGAAAACCAATTGTCATGCCTGATCCCCGCTTTTTGAAGAGATTTTTTTATACTTTTTAATGCAATCAGTGTAGTTTTTTTACCGATAGATTCGAGATCCTTGAGATGATTTCTATAAATTGGCTTAACTATCGAATTATAGAAACGTGCAATTTCTGCATTTTCATCTTGATATTTTTCTCCTTTTTCAAATTCTGACTTACCTAATTTATAATTTAACTTTAATTTTTTTTCTAATTCTTTTGATAATTTAACTAACATTGCCCATTCTTTAATATAACCACCCTGATAATGCTCGGAAAACTTAGGCACGAATCCTTTTTCTGCCAATATACTTAATGCCAACTTCCGGACCTGATTCCCGGCGTCATTCACGTAATATTCCCGTGTAACTTTATGACCGGTTTTTTCCAGAACATTCGCAAGCGCAGTTCCGTAAAATCCCCCTCGGCCGTTAGCCATGGTCAATGGCCCGGTCGGATTAGCGGAAACGAACTCTAGGTTAACTTTTAATCCGCCAGAGGCGGATTTCGCTCCGCTCAACTTTCCGAAATTTTTATTTTCTTTTAAAATTTCTGCAACACTCCCTTGCAAAGCCGCCGATGAAATCCAAAAATTGATGAATCCGGGCGCAACTGCTTCGACTTTTGAAAAAATCTTTTCTTCGCCCAATTTTTGACTTAAGTCCTTAGCGATTTCAAGAGGAGATTTCCTGACTATCGGCGCCAATTTAAAAGCCGCATTAGTGGAATAATGACCGAACTCCGGCTTGTCCGAAGCGCTGACTTCAATGTCTATTTCCGCCGAAGCGGTCTGTTTTATGAGTTTTTTTATGTCCGCGATCATTAATAAGATTTTATCACTAATTGACTTAAAATTAAATAATGGTGTAACTTATAAGCAGCGCTAAAGATTTGGAATAATAATGAATATTCAGACAACCCTGCTCCTTACCTTCGTAATCAGCTTATCTGCCTGTAAAACTCTTCCAAAGCTTGATCCGGATAAAATCTATAAAGATACAGGAACTGTCCTGCGCAGAGTAGGAGATGGAAACTGCAGAATAGAGGTCATCACGGATAATTACGGGTTCAAAAATACCGGAACTATGGGCCGCGGTGAATGTATGAAATGGTCGCCTAAACAATCCGTAGTTGTGGAAATATACGATGCATATTGGATAAGGATTATCAGTTCTGCCGCTCATTGAGCGGCTTTTTATTTTATACATGACCAGACTTATCCGCATCAGTTGACCGAATAAACACAGCAATGAAATAAAAAAGGGGCGCATGCCCCTTCAATCGCGTCCTTCATATACCCGACTCCATTCATCATTAACCTTTTTCTTAAGGAGCTCGTATCTCCTTCTGGTCGGTTCATATGCCAGAAGACTCTCTCTGGTGATCAAAACTTCTTCCCCGGTTTGACCGTCCCTCTTTGTATTTTTTCCTTCCGGCACCAGATCGCGGTCATTACCCCGGAATTGACCGGCAGTGAGATCGACCTCGGATCCGTTCTTCGATCGATTCCAATAATGGCTTTGCATCTGCTCATATCCTTTGACGCCAAGAAGAGAAGCGCGCAGTATTTCGCCGCCGAAATTTTCCTGCACCAGAACCGCCACGACGGCGCAATGCCCGTGCAACGGATTTTCCGGAGTCCAATTAACCGGGTCGGAACTGGTCTCCGCGGAACAAACCGGAATCAGAACACCAAGATATTCTTTCAGGGCGATCTCCTGCTCGAGAACACTGGGATCATCGAGACTGCCTTTATGCCAGATTTCCATATTATGCTCCTCCGATGAACTACGAATAATATATTGATAAAATTCGTCAGCGTCAAGATATCCTATATAATGTAGACATGAAACAACTGTCGGAAAATCGCAAAGCGAGATTTGATTATGAAATATTGGAAACCTTCGAGGCCGGAATTTCTTTGACCGGCCAGGAGGTAAAATCCGTCCGCAAAGGCGGGGCGCAGCTGACCGGATCTTTCGTATTGGTGAAGCCGGACGGCGCCCAGCTTCTCAATGCCCAGATTCCTCCATACCAGCCGAATAATACTGACCCCGGATACAAACCCGATCGCACGCGCCGGCTTCTTCTCAATAAAAAGGAGATAAATTACCTATTGAACAAAGCCAAAGAAGGAGGATTGACCATCGTGCCTCTATCGATATATGATAAGGGCCGAAGAATGAAACTTGCTATCGGACTCGCCCGCCACAAGAAAGCGCGGGATAAGCGCGAAACAATCAAGCGCCGCGAAACCGATAGGGAAGTTCGCAGAACATTGAAATATTAAATTTCATATTTTAGATACTAGATACTGAATTCTAGATTCTAAACCAAGGGGATGCCGGGCTTTGACGGGAATTTTTTCTGTTTCAATGCGCGCCAAGCTTCCATAACTTGTTAAACTGGGAAACTGAATAAGTGCAAACTTATCCAACAGAATGCCAGATTTTGCTTTCGCATAACTGGCTTGTTCCGCCGCTATATGCCGCGGGACCATCGAACGGCTCATGTCTGGTAGGCCGAACTTCGGTGTAATTAATCAGACTCTTCCGTAGCAGAAGTCTACTAACTGCGGAGAAATTCACTGACAATGGAAATGATGCGTTTTGCTTGATCTATAGCTCATTTTCACAAACCAAGACCAAGCTACGCGCGTAGATTTGAGGCAGATACATTTTCGGATGTGGGTTCAACTCCCACCATCTCCACTAGATTAAATAAAAGCTCCCCGCAAGGGGGAGTTTTTATTTGAATCCTCCATTGTCGCAATAAACATGCATCGCATCGCGCATGAATTCCGCAAGTCCTTTTCGATACTTTTCAAAATAAGCGGTGAAGCGGTTGTCGGCGACATACATATCCGCAAGACCGCGATACATTTCAAGATTCGGATCATAAAAATTCCGAAGATTATCGTAATGCCGGCCGATTAGCTTTTGAATTTCCGGACTTTCCGCGCCTTTATCCATACTTGATGCAATCTCGCGCATAAGATCGTCCCCTTCTTTCCCGATGCGTGCAAAATCTTCCTTGGTCATTTTTTTGACCCGTTCCGTTGATTGCCGGTAGGCCTCGGTATTTCCCCATCTCGTCTCGGCTTCTTTTTGATATTGATCAGTCGTGTTCATATATGAATTATTTCATTTCCCGCGCTTTGAGTCCATAGAAATCATAAGCATTTTCTCCGGAAAGAACCGGTATGAATCCGCCCGGATGCATCTCAAAATTTATATACTCTCCAGGTTCGGTTATACGATCGTACACTTCGTATATTTTTACAGGAAATTTTTCTCCGGATTTTATATTTTCAACCACCCGCAAAGTCATCTCCTTACTTTCCTTGGTGCCGTGTTGACCGGCTTCAACTGATATTCCATTCCGAAGATTTATAAGCGCATGTCCGTCTTTAATGTTATGAGTCATCAGAACTACTATGCCAAGCCCGGCTCTTTCAGCAAGAGGAATCATGCCCTTATCTGTAATAATCGCAAAAGGCGTCGACCCGGAGGTCGTAGTATGAAAATCAACAACAAAATTATCTTCGGGGATGTCATCCAGAATCTCCGCCGCCCTCACCTCTTCATATTTTTTACCCGCCAATCTGAAAGAAGCATTGAGATCGCATTCTGTATATCTGGCATTTTTTTCAAACGCCAAAGGATTTCCCAATATGAAATCAACTCCACCTTCTCGAAGCGCTTCAACCGGAGCCCGCTCATTACCATGTAGTCCGGCGACATAAATTATTTTCATATCATCCATTAATCCAATAATAACATGTCAACGGCCTCCCTATTCAAATCCGATTTAATTTGCTAAAATTCATACTACATTATGATAAATAAGATAAACCACCAAATAAGCGCGCCGGAACTCCGCATCATCGATGAAGCCGGAGAATATGTCGGCGTAATGTCTTTGTCCGACGCATTGAAGCTAGCTAATGAAAAAGGATTGGATCTGATTGAAGTTGCCCCGCTGGCCAAGCCGCCGGTTGGTAAAATAATGAGCTATGACAAATACCGATACCAGGAAGAGAAAAAAATGAAAAAACAGCGCGCCAGCGAAAAAACCCAGGAACTCAAACAGGTGCGCATCAGCGGAAGAGCGGCTGAACACGATCTCCAAATAAAAGCCAAAAAAGCCAATGAATTCCTGAAAGAGGGGCACATGGTGGAAATCATGCTTGCCATGCGCGGACGCGAAAAAGCCAATAAAGACTGGGGCAGGCAGAAACTTCTGGAATTCGTCAAGACAATGATCGATCCGGAGCATAAAGTCATAGCTGAAGCAAAGTTCGGAGGACGCGGTTTCAATATGAAGATAGTCAAGAAATAGACCTTGTAAAATTCCTGAAGACGGTGTAATATATCCCAATACGATAAATCCATGCTAGGTAGTAGATCTGCGGTTAGAATCTGACCTTATCCGCTCTGCTGACCGGCATTTAAAGAGATAGTAAGTAAAAAACAATATACATAATTAACAAACAAGTCAGATTCTGCGGATAAGCACCGCAGATTCACTAACTGGTATGAGAAAAAGTTTCAAAAAGAGATTCCGAGTCACCAGGACCGGGAAAATGATGCGTCGACGGATGGCGCAGGATCATTTTCGCGCAAAGCGCACCGGCAAACAGACCCGCAATAAGCGCAAAGGGTTGGCCTTGGGGACTGCTGATGTAAAAGTATTCAAAAAATATCTATAAAATATGTCCAGAGTAAAAAGAGGTAAAATTGCAACAAAAAAGCGCCGCGAACTCCTTAAGCACACCAAAGGATTCCGCTGGGGACGCAAATCAAAGGAACGCGCCGCAAAAGAAGCGCTTCTTCACGCCTGGACTCACGCTTTTGCAGGACGCAAACAGAAAAAGCGCGATTACCGCACCCTCTGGAATGTCCGCATCAATGCAGCTACCAGAGCGAACGGAATGACCTATAGCCAGTTCATCAATAAGCTCAAAGTTGCGAATGTGAAACTGGACAGGAAAATCCTCGCCGATCTCGCCCGCAACGAATCCGCTGTCTTTCTGAAAGTTCTGGAGAGGGTCAAATAGATAAAAAGAAAACAGCCCTAAGGGCTGTTTTTAATTTCTTTCTTCAGTAAATTTGATTTATGCACGAAGATCATTCCGAAAGAATAACCTAGATACACCACTCCTTTTTTTTCAAATATCCTTAACGGCGGCCGCACCCAAAGAGCTTTATTTTCATAATCAACGACACTGACAATTTCAAGGGGGAAAATTGCTCCCGAACCAGATGAGTATCCGTTAACTTTTTGAAGTATCGGACTTTTGAACTGTAGCACCAATCTCTGCATTTCTGCTCTCCGCCTATCAAAAAACAATATTAAATATTGTAGCAGGTTTGCTTTAAAAAAGCAAACGATTCGTTTTTTAAAAATTCTGCTTTCTTATCACGGCCTTCAACCATGGCTTCGTCGTCGCTTCTTAAGCTAAATTATTTTAGCCGGCAACGCGTTTGCGGAGTTTTTTTGGGACAGATGCTGATTTGCCTTGCGTAAAATTTCTTTACTATTGTGATGCTTCAACAGTCTCTGCGCGTCTTTATGCAAGAACCATCCGTATCCTTCATGCTCATAAGAAAGTTTGATCTCCGGCTTTTCCGCCTGCGCCAGGAAAAAAATGACTATCTTGAAATATTTCTGCCCATCTCTCTGATAAACGTATTTATCCGTCATCTTGAAATTCTTTTCCAAACGAACAGATCGGGAAGGAATTCCGGTTTCTTCAGCCACTTCCCGGAAAGCCGCCTGATAACTCTGCTCGCCCTGCTCCAGTTTTCCTTTTGCGAAATTCCAATAACCCCTACCGTGATAAAGAAGAAGATATTTAGTGTCTATTTTCCCGTCGCGGTCTTTTTCCCGCTTATAGAGAATAATGCCGGCGGATATTTCACGCTTTGCTGCAGGATTCATAAAAAGGGTATTTACCCTAACAAAAACATTATATCTGAAAAATTAAGGAATTTCAATAAAATAACCATTTTCTCAAGGGTTATTTTATTTGAGCATTTTCAGCATCTTATCCGCCGGCCAGGCATTAATGATGTCCTTTTTCTCGCACCACCCCCTACGCCCCTGCGCAATGCCGTATTTCAGATACTGGAAATGACTTGAATGATGCGCGTCAGAATCAATGGACATCTTCACTCCGGCTTCAACGCATCTGCGGATATGTTCGGCCTTGAGATCCGCCCGATCAGGGAAGGCATCGATTTCCAGAACTGTTTTTGTTTTTTTCGCATGCGCAATGATCGCATCCATATCCACTTCATATGCATCGCGCTTATTCAAAACTCTTCCGGTCGGATGGAATAAAATATCCACATTCGGATTACTCATCGCGCGCATTATTCTGGCGGTCTGATCGGTCTTCGGAAGATTAAAAAGCGAATGCACTGATGCGCCGACGACATCGCATTTGGAAAGGATTTCATCCGGTAAATCCATCGAACCGTCCTTCAAAATATCGCATTCTGTTCCTTTGAGGATTTTAAAATTTAAATTTTTAATTTTGAACTTTTTATTTATTTCGTCTATCTCTTTCCACTGCATCTGAATTCTCTTTTCATCCAGTCCGCGAGTCATCGCCAGCCTCTTCGTATGATCGGTTATTACGATATATTCAAGTCCGGCATTTGCCGCCTCTCTGGCCATTTCCTCTATGGATTGCGCGCCATCGGTCCAATTAGTCTGCACCTGCAAATCCCCGACTAAATCTCCGTAACCAATAAGATCAGGAAGCTTGCCTGCGCGCGAAGCTTCCAATTCCCCGGTCATCTCCCTAAATTCCGGCTCTATATAATCAAGCCCGAGTTTTTTATAAATTTCCTCTTCTGTTTTTCCGGCTATCTGCTTCTTACCATCGAATAGACCGTATTCATTCAATTTCCAACCTTTTTTAATCGCCAATTCGCGAAGCGCCACATTATGATCCTTGGAGCCGGTGAAATAATTAAGCGCCGCGCCGTAAGATTCTTTCGGAACAACCCGCAAATCAACGTCGAGGCCGTTGCCTAATTTGACCGCAGATTTTGTTTCTCCGTGAGCGAAAACCCTTACCACGCCAGGCATGGAAACAAAATAATCCATGACTTCTTTGGAGTTATCTGAAATGACCAGAATATCCGCATCGCCTATGTTGTCTTTGCGGCGGCGGATCGATCCGGCCACGATCGCCTTGCTCACGCCTTTGATTTTTCCAAGTCCGGACCTGATTTCTTCTATCTGCGGATCGATAAATCCAAGAACGAACCGGCCGCCGGATTTCCTGATGAATTCCAGACCTTTGGAAATATTTTCCTCGCTTTTTTCTCCGAAACCTTCAAGCTTCCTTATCTTTCCGGCCTTGACCGCCTTCTCCAAATCCTTGATATCCTTTATCTTAAGTTTTTTATAGAGAATCTTTATTTTTTTCGGTCCGATTCCTTCAACCATCCGCAATTCCCCGAGATTCACCGGGATTTTCTTTTTCAATATCTCGTGATCTTTTATTTTTCCTGTCTTCAGAAATTCCTCGATTTTTTCCGCAATGGATTTTCCGACATTCGGAATCTTCTCCAAAGCCGGAAGTCCTCCTTCCTTATATATCTCCGACACATCCCGATCCAGACTTAACACTCCCTCACCGGCCTTCTCATAGGCACGGGGACGGAACGGAACATCCTCCATTTCCAGATAAACGGCTATTTCCTGCAGCAATCCGGCGATTGATTCATTCGTCATACCTATATTATTACTCAATTGACACTGCCGGAGAAGGGAGCTAATATACACGCAGACACTTCGACAGGGAAATGGAGATAATGAAGAAAATATCGGCGCTTTCGCTGCTGTTGCTGTTTTCGACCGGGTGCGGCTCGATCATAAAAACAACGAAGAAAGACCATGTCAGGAACGGATTGTTCAATAATGATCCGCAGAAGCTTCTGGCGGCTTTCGAACAGGTCAAGGACGGGCAGACTATCGAGGAAGTCTCGCAGCTCGGATTCAAGCTCGATTCCCCGAACATCAATCACGCGCTCGGAATCAACGCGATCAAAATGCTGCTGGGAGACAATGTTTTCCAGAGCGCCATGACCAACATCATGCAGAATCCGGAAAGCCTGAAAAAGGCCTTGGCGGAATTCGCGCCATATCAGCTCTATACGATTCCATACCAAGATATAACTACTGTTTCCGACCGGTTCTACATAAACCGGAAAGACACCACGAGGGACGGTAAAAACTACCAAATCTACATTGCTTTCAAAGACGACAAGGTAGTCTACCGGAGCAAAAGCCTTCTTGAGGTCAAAGAATCTTCAACTGAAGAGACATTCCTTCTCGGACTGTTCGATCTCCTGAAAGAAGTCGCCGGAGTAAAATCCAGCGCCGACGAAGTAAAGCCGCTTATTCCCAAACAGAAATGAAAGTAATCCCCGCCATATGCGGGGATTTTATTTTAATCCTGTCTGGATATGATCGAGCATCTTCGGATTCACGACTGTCTTACGAGGCAAAATAAGATCCGGAACGAAAAGAAGGACGCCTGCGGCAATCAAGGCCATCAAGCCGGTAAGCAGAAACACGAAATTGAATCCGGCATAATTAGCGATCGAACTTCCGATGAAACCGGCCGCTCCGAGACCCAACCCTACGGAACTGCTGCTTATCGCCCACTCAAGAGCGGTATGCTCCTTATCAAGATGCCTTGAAAAAATTGAGGACCAGGCCGGTATATAAAGAGCGAATCCGAGCGCTTTTATGAACTGCACGAAATAAACCTGATGGATGGTCTGGGTTATCATAAAGCTGAAAGAAGACAGCGCTATGATCATAAGTCCGAAAACCAAGGCGTAGAAATCATCCCGCTCTCCGTCATAACGGTCGAGAAAAATGGAAATCGGAATCTGCAGAATCGACTTCACGCCCCAATAGATGGCGGCAAGGATTCCGATGGATATGATCGTCGCTCCACCGATATTCTTCACGACGAACACGGAAAAAAGCGGATCGATGAACCCCCATCCCGCCCACATGAAAAGATCGCAGATTATGAAGAATTTTATTATCCGGTTTATCTTCGGAAGTCCGAATGAAGGGATGTTAATCAACATGAAAATTAAGATTGTCGTTTTCAAGGTTTATCCTGGCGTTCCCGCCCCTGGTTATCTCGCCCTTCAGTATTTTCTCCGCCAAAACGCTTCTGACCTTGTCGGAAATCACCCCGCGCAAAGGACGGGCTCCGAAAACCGGGTCATAGCCCCACTCCGAAATCTTATTTATGGATTCCTCGGAAAATTCCAAATGGATTCCCTGATTCGCATTGACATCTTTTGAAAGATCCTTGAGGAGTATCCTGGTGATTGAAACAGTATCTTCTTTTGAAAGACTTTTGAAGACTATTATGTTTGAAAAGCGGTTTATGAGTTCAGGCCTGAAGAATTCCGTGAGTTTTTTCTTCAAAGCATCGCTGACTTCCGCCATCTTCTTCCCTGACTCCAATGATTCTTTTATGAAATTTGAGTGGGCATTGCTGGTCGCGATTATGACGGTATTCTGGAAATCGGCGACTCTTCCTGTATTGTCGGTAAGCCGGCCGTCATCAAAAACCTGAAGGAAAAGATTCAATATGTCCGGATGGGCTTTCTCAAATTCATCGAGCAGGATCAGACTGTATGGCTTCTGAAGCACCGAATCAGTCAGCGCCCCGCTTACATTTCCGTCAGGAGATCCTATAAAACGGAAAATACTCTGCTTATCCTGATATTCGGACATATCGAAACGGATCATCGCATCATTTGATCCGAATTGGATTCCGGCGAGAATCTTGGAAAGTTCGGTCTTACCGACACCGGTCGGACCGACGAAAAGAAAAGTCGCGATAGGTCCGCCCTTCCTGGAAAGTCCGCTGCGATACTCGCGCAGAGCCCGTGAAACCGCCTTCACCGCCTCTTCCTGGTCCACAAGCCGCTGATGAATGAGCTCTTCCATATTCAAAAGCTTCTCGGCTTCTTTTTCCTTCGCCTGGCGCAACGGTATATTCACCCGCCTTTGGGCGATATCTATGACATCATCCGCGTTCAGAACCTTATCGCCCTTGTCTTTGGCGTCCGAAAGCGCTTCTTTCAGAAGATCTTCGGCGCTCGAAGGCAGAAGTTTTTCCCGAAAATATTTCGAGGAAAGGAAGACTGCCTGCTTGATGGCTCCGAAAGTTATCTTTATGCGGAACTGCTTTTCAAGAATGATGCTTCCATAAACCAAAAGCTTCATCGCATCCTCCACGGATATCTCGTGTATATTTATATTCTCAAAAACTTTGGCAAAATCTATCTGCTGCTCGATGGTCTGCTTATATTCTTTCGGGTGCGTAGCTCCGATGACTGAAAAAGCGCTGGAAGAAAAAGCCGGCAGGAATATGTCCGCCGCATTTATTCCGGTTCTGCCGGAAGTCTTGATAAGATTATGCATGTCCGGGATATAAAGGATGATGTTTCCCGCCTGGATTATTTCTTCTATTATTTTAGCGACCCTCGCCTGAACCTCCCCTCCCGCGCCGGCTCCGGCCATCAACCCGCCAACCCGAAGAAGGACAAGACGCTTGTCGAAAAGCTCGGACGGCACCTCATCTTTGGTTATTTTATGCGCAAGATGATTCACGAGCGTCTCCTTGCCACAGCCGGGATCACCTATCAGGAGAACGTTCGGTTTCGTCGGACGGGAAAGCACATCCAGCATGCGGTCATATTCCTGATCATGACCGACAAGAAATCCGACTTTTTCAAGGCGGGCGTAATCCGTAAGATCTTCACTGTATTGGTCCAGAACGGGAGTAGGCCGGGAGCTCCAGGCGCGGTTCATTATGCGATGACGGACCTTATACGGCTTATAAGCGAAACCGCCGATTGTAGACGGCAATCTCTTGAGAAATCCGAAAGTCTCCTTGTAACGGCTGAAAATGAGGGCATTTTGAAGGTCTCCGGCATCGATATTGAAAAGCTGAAGAATGCGGAGAACAGCCGTACTCTCGCAATAGCTTAAGGCCGCGAATATATCTTTCGGTTCTATGAAGCGATCATCCGCAACCAATGCCTGCTTGTAAGCCAAGCCGACAATTTTTTCTATTTCCGCGATAAGGCGGATTTTCCGGTCGGGTCCGTCTGAAAGATACTTTTTATCCTCGAGACTCTGATTCAATAATTCCTCCACCTTGCCGGACACCTCTTCCGGGTTCAGATCCATCCTCACCAATCCCTCGCTGATATCCTTCCTTTCAAGGAGTCTCTTCAGGGCGAAAAGATAAAAATTACCTCCGACAAAAAGCGCCCGTTCATACGCATATTCCAAAATCGCAAAACTGGCCGGAGAAACATACCCGGCGAGATTCACGTCTCCGGAAACCCTCTTCCGAAGAGAAAGATCGGCCTGTCCGAAATGCTTGACCCTGTCCAGCAGAATCAGCAACAGAAGCACCCCGGACCAGAAAATCCAGGAAATATCGGAGATGAGAAATGTCAGGCAGGCGGCGATGAAGATCCCGTAAGTGGCGTAAAAAACCACGCGCACGGCCAATCTGCCGGCATGGGTCATCTGCAGACGGGAATCATGAAAATAAAATCTGATCGGGTTATTACTCATCTGAAATTAGAAAAAATCTGATAAATTACAAACAGCGGGAAAGCCGCCCAACCGGCGAATAAAATGGCGGCCGACAGTATGAACGCCAGATAGACCGACAGACCGATGAAAATCCTGATTGTCCTGAAAATAAATCCCCAGATGTATCCTATCAAAGTGTAATCCTGAAACAGCGGCTGAAACCAATTTTTTACGGTTATCCTAACGGCGAATTTCTTGTCCAGACGCTCCAAAATTCCGAGAGTCCAGTCCACTGACCGCAAAAAACCGTCAACATACCAATGACGGAAAAAATCCAGGGCTCTCCTGCCGAGATGGGTGGCTATATATAAAAAAGATATATCCAGAAATTGCATGTTTATGATCTTATCCATATTCACTTATATTATACCCTCTTACGGACTTTAAATAAAAAACGGTCGCCGGACCGCTTTTACCCCCTCTCATTGTCATTGAAAATCTTTATCGTCCCGAATTCCCCGTCATATCCTGGAGAAATGGAGAGTTTTCCGCTCCGGACGCGATTCACGCCCTCGGCAATGATTTCATTCGTCTCGACTTCGATGTCTTTTATCGGAACATCATTGAGCAGATTGAATTCGGATCCGAATGCTTTTATGAGTTTTTCATACTCCCGCATTACGGTTTTTGTCGCCCTCCCTTTATCCAGCGCTTCGCCGATTATCGAATCCAGAGTCACGAAATTCATGAAAGGCACCCTCTTCGGATCCTTGTAACCATCCGGCCTGTTTTTATCCGCCAGCTCTCCGACGCGATAAACAACTCCGAGAGTCATTTTTTTACCGCATTTCGGGCATATTCCATTCAGCTTCCGACTCTCTTCGGGAATCATCATCACTCCGCAGGCGCGATGACCGTCGTAATGATATTTGCCTTCTTCCGGAAAGAATTCCACGGTATTCAAAAATTTCTTCGGATTTCTGGATTTAATCGCATCCATGATTCCGTCATAAGAAAGTTCGCAGTTGAAAATATTCATCTCCCGGCCTATTCGCTGAAGACTATGGGAATCTGAATTGGAAATGAACGCTATCTTATCCAGCATAGGAACGCGCCAATTCATCCCGGGATCGGACGAAAGTCCTGTTTCAATCGCAAAAATTTTATCCGTATATTTTCCGAAACACTCCTCAAGAGAATCGAACCCGGACATTGACCCGAGAACGCCGAACCACGGTGTCCAGGCATGGGCCGGAACAATGACCGCGTTTTCATTGACGCTGAAAACTATATTCGCCAACTCCTCGGAATCAAGACCGAGGATCGGCCGGCCGTCGGAAGCAAGTTTTCCGACAAAGGAAAGCTGTCTGTTTATTTTTTCCGCCGAATCGATATCCGGAACCATGACTACATGATGAACGCGGCGGGTTTTCCCGCCTCTGGAATATATGCAGGAAATCTCCACCGAAAGCATGAATCGGGTATCGGCGAAAGAGCCCTTCATGGTAGGAAGCTTATATTTTTTCTTCAGCCGGAAAAGTCCTTGTTCCGCCGGCTCCAGTTTTTCCTTTATTTCCTTAATCCAGGCCGGATGGGTGAAATCCCCAGTTCCCATGACAAGAATCCCCTTGTCATCAGCCCAGCGGTCCAGTTCTTCCGGAATCATACTGCGGGAAACCGCCCTGGAATATTTGGAATGTATGTGCAGATCGGCAGCGAACTTCATGAATTAAGGATAAAGAATTACGGATAAAATTTCCATAAGCATAAAAATCCCCCGACCAAAATCGGGGGCACCTCAATCCACCATCAGCTTCTCAAGCGCTTCGAGGATCCGCGTCCCGAATGTCGGGCCGACGGAAACACTCGCGTGATAATCATTTTTTCCTGAATGGTAATCCTCCGGAAGAAGAATATATCCGAACTCGCCGTTGGCCAGTCCGAACATCAGGGTACTCCCGTCTCTTTTCACCTTCCACCAGATTTTCGGGAATAATTCGCCAGGCACAGTAAGGATTTTCAGCGGACCTATGTCAATCCGGCTGACTTCGGAGGAAACATCTCCTTTTCCGTCCCGGATATTTGAAATCAATCCGTAATCATCGGCTTTTTTCAAAAGGCCGGTATTTTCGAACGGCGCACTGACGGACAACTTCCTGATCCGGATGCTCGCGTCGCGCGGAATATCCGGCTTACTCATCGCAGACACGACCTCATCGGCGAGCATTTCCCCTAATTTCCTGACGAAATCATGTCCGGAACGACGGTCGGTATTCGGCTGAACTCCTCCGATAGCTCCCGGAATGAACATCACCTCGCCGCCGACTCTGGCCTTGAGGCGCTTTTCCAGAAAATACGGAAAGTCCGCGGTGAATTGCAATCCCTGAACCACATCCGGATGACAGGCGAAATTCACCAGCGTAACGATTTCATTTTCAGAATCATATCGGTTCCGATAAGAAGACAAGACCTGAATGACGGAGACTGTTCCGTCAGGCGGATTCTCGTCTCTTCCGTTAACCAGCCCGTCTAACCTGCCGGTTCCGAATCTCATCTTCGAATCAGTGAGTTTAATGACTGAAAAATCAATGGCTTCGGCGATCTGCGAACGGAGACGCCTCATGTACTTCTCGTTTTTCCAGATCCAAAGACCCATTGTATCCGGACCGGAATGCGTATGGGTCGTAGTGATGAAAATCCTATCCCTCGGAACATTTTTCACAAGTGAAAAAATCTTCTTAAGCTCATCTGGCAAAAGACCGATCAGATCGCAGGAAACAAAAACCGCAATTTCGCCGTTTTTATCCCGTAACGCGAGACTCTTCACCCAAAGACGGTCCTTTATGGAAAGACCCGGGTGTGGCGGCATGAAACCGGCCACCCAGGAAAAACGACCGGGAGTTATATCCCGTTTCGCATAACCGGCCTTTATGGAAGCCCCGAAACTTCGAAAGTCATAATCGGGATATTCCGCCTGCGCTTCCGTCGGTTTAGGAAAATCATAAAGATAGACCAGTACATGGCCGTGCTTATACACAAGATATCCGAATGCCAAAGATAAGCAGGCGAGGGTCGCCAAAACCGATCTTTTCAAGATTTTCATTTCTCCTTTCAACTGTCAAGAAAACTAACTATACGTTATCCGATGAACAGAGTTAAAGCAAGTTTAAAAATTTATACGCTTATTCGCCTATTCCACCGCATGTTGCGGGGCAGACGCACTTACATGCCGAAGACAGGAATCAGAGAATACTCCACGGGAAAGCAATATCGCAATACTTGGCAATATCAGCATCTGCAGAATCGGAAGAAGGCCTATTCCTGATATCAACGGCATGGATTCCGCATATCCCCATCTTCCATACACATAGACGGAATAATACTCGATGACCGCCTGCCAAATCGGCAGCGCAAGTAATAGTATCCATTTTTTATTTATATTTTTAAACCACGGTAAGTCTCTGAAAATAAGTCCGATGGCTAAACAAACTAAAACAACCATGAGCGCATCTTTAAGAGAAACTTGCCAGTGGATCAGGACAAAATTCCAATAATCGGAAATATCACCCATGCCGAGCGTGCTGTAAAATCCCATCTGGGAAATCTCCCAGGTGAAATTAAGCAGGAAGCTTATGAAAAATAGTTTTGATAAAAACCTTAACATGATTTAATTTTAACATTAAAAAAATAAAAAAACGCCTGGTTAGCGTTTGATTGATATTTTCAGAATCCGAAAATTCTTTCTATAAAATTCGGCCTACGAGGAAGCACTTTCCAACCGAAAGATTTATTGACAATCTCAATCAACAACTCACAGGGGCAATCTTCTTGATGAACTCCATCTTCAATAATTAAATTGAGCATCTCCTCAATTTCGGCAAGAGTTAATTCACGACTCTTTTGAAGTCCCTTTCTCATCACCAGCTTGCGCTCTTCAGATGATGAATTGTGATATAAAAAATTCATTCTGCTCCTGCACAAATTGCAACTCTTCACATGCTCTCTTTCTACATCAGATAGATTCCAACGATACTTTAGCCGTTCATCAGAAATAACTCCAAAATGCTCTATTCTTGCACGCACTTCTTCTACGGCTAAATCTATCAACTTCTTTCTAAATTTATCCAAATCTTCATGATCCTTCATTTCATCTCCTTTTCAATGAGCATTAACTACTGATTGATACATTACGATAAAATTTACTTAGAGTCAAATCTGGGTGCCATTGTAAATGACGTTAGAACCATCATCCAACGGGAAAATGAATATGTTTATATGCCAGATTTAAGAGAATACGCCAATGCATAAACTTACTCCATCCCGTAACTCACTATAGTTTATAAAAAAAGACCGTTGGTATATAGAAAACCAACGGTCGGTAATTATTACTTTTCTTCTACAGTTGTTATCTCTCTTGGCGATGAATGTTTTCCGTGCTGTTCATTCCATGAAGTGCTTGTTGAAGAACTGCAGCGGGCAAAATAACGCTCATAACCACCGTCAACAAATCGGTAAACTCGACAACCATCATAATCAAACAAAATTTCCGCATCAATCTTTGGATTATTAGTTCGTGATTTGGAAACTGGGTCTTGTTTGCATCCAGCAAAAATTAATGTGACCAAAACCAAACCTAAGACTCTTTTCATTGCCGCGCCTCCTTTTCAAGGAACATCAACTACTGATGAATATATTAACAGAAAATCAAGCCAAAGTCAAATCTGGATCCTAGCTAGGGATCGAACCTCGATCTCATCCTTCGGCCTCCGGCTCGTAGAGCCAACGGCTCGGAGAGAGGGCTTTGTGTCCTCGACAGGAATCGAACCCCGACACCTATGTTAAATAATTTGTGTCCCCATGTGGAATCGAACCACAATCTCAGCCTTCGGAGGGCTACGCTTTATCCATTAAGCTATGGGGACATAGGTGCAGGGGCAGGCCTGTACACCTAAGATTATATTAATTTTACAAAAACTCAACAGTGATATTCGCGACATCTCCCTGCTCGCGCATATTCAAATTGGAGACTTTCACCTTGTTGAAGGCGTCTTTTATTTTTTTGGCCAGCCGCTGGGCAAGCTGATTTTTCGTGACAGTGATGACAAGCGAATTTCCGTCCTGAACGACTCCGATGAGACGGTCGAGCGGATCCTGGCTGAAAGCGCGGTCGCAATATCCTTTTACCATATTCATAAGATCTTTTTTCTGCGCAGGCGGAATATTTTTGACCATGACTTTCCCGCCGTATCTTTTGCCGTTAATCATCGCGCAGGCCGGGCAAAGAGCGAAGCTGACCGGAATATCCTTGCTTTCCCGCTTGGACACAAAAGAATCCGCGTCATGATGCCAGCCCTTCTTGAAATTATAGATATCGCAGCTCTCGCAGATCACAAGGCCTTTTTTCGCATGCGCTTCTTTTGTTTTTCTTGGGGTGGAAAGTATTCCTCCTTTTGTATTTGGTTTCTTGGACATATTTTTATTTATTTTAACTTCGTGGACTTTCGACTTTAATGGTTACCTTTATAGTATCGCATAAAAGAGACTGACAAAAAACACGAATAAGATCACCGGAACAGCGATCCTGGTCCATCGGCCGGCGAACATCGGCGGAACTTTGGATATTTTATTCACCTGAAGCCAGATGAGAATCAGCAGAATGCTCTCCATCGGCAAAAATAAAGTTCCGACGAACGAAACCGCACCCAAAAAACTCTGGAAACCGGCGAAATAAAGAGCAATCGGCAGAAAAACAGCGGCTGATCCGCCTGCCAATGCCTGCATTTTCAGATCCTGCCGGATTATTTTTCTGACATTCGTACCGACAATTATATAGGAACTCACAAGCGAAAAAATTCCGAGAATCCCCACCAGCCAAAGCAGGATATCCGGCACATTTCCGATCAGGCCGGAAACGGAATCTTCGGAGACAACTCCGGAAAGACCGATTATCCCCATTACAAAACCTCCGTATGCCAAAATCGGAACAAATCCGCCGAGCGCAAGGGAGTTTTTCATATAGGAAAGAGGGATTTTAGCGTCTCGGAAATAACCGAATATTTCCGGAACCGCCAGACTACCGGAAAGGGCGAAAAGAATCGGTCCGACTGAAAGGAATTTCGACAAATCAAGGGAACCGAAAGAAATGCCGGAAAAAATGAACGCCGGTAATCCCAGGAAAAATATCAGCGCCATTATAAGTGCGATCCCTATGACTATGAGGAACTCCGAAAATGCCAGTTTTCTGCTGTCCAGAAAAATCAGAGCCGATCCCGCCAACCAGAATGCGAACAGATGATAAACGGCATCGCCGCCGATGAAAAGCTTGGAAAAACTCGGCGCAAGAATGAGATAAATCGTCATCACAAAAAAAAGCTGTAAAAGTCCGATGAGGAGGGAGATTGAAAGTCCGGCTTTTCCCAGGTATATATCCGCATAACCGACAAAGCGGTGCTCGCCGGCCGTACGGACTATGATGTCGGCGTAGATGAAATAGAGGAATATATAGATCAATCCGAAAAAACCGAGATAAAAAAAGCTTGTCGCAAGACCGGCGGATAAAAAAACATAAGGGAGGGAGAAAACTCCCGCCCCGATGATTATTCCGGAGAGCATACTTGCCGGCTGAAGTATGTTTTTAAGAAAATTGATCATTCTCCGTCTTCGCGCGAAGAAAATCTTTTCACAAACCTCCTTTCAACCGGCCAAAGGACCACGAAAACCAGGATTGTCAGAATCGAGGCGAAAACTGCCAGGGCGTTCATATCGAATCCGACTGCCATTCCGATGGCGGCGGCAGTCCAGACTCCGGCAGCGGTCGTCAGTCCTTTGACTCTCGACTGATCGAATACGATCATCCCGGCTCCGAGAAAACCGATTCCAGTCACAATCTGGGCTGCAATACGGGTCGGATCTATAGTCGGACCGGTAAGCGACCGGGAAATTATCGTGAATAATGCCGACCCGAGCGCGACAAGCGCATGCGTCCGCATGCCGGCGGATTTATGGGCGACTTCCCGCTCGATACCTATGGTCGCCCCCAAAAAAAGAGCCAGGAGAAGCTGTTTGAAAAGCTCCGTATTTTCAGGACGAAAAAATTCAGACATCATTTTATTTATTCAAATAAACCGCATCTCCTTCCCGGACTTTTTTCTTCACTTTGATGCCGATCTCTTTACCCTTGGGAGCTTTCTGAACCGGCTTATGATCGAACTGCATGGAATCAAGATTCTGTTCAAAATCAGTCGTCGCTCCCTGGAAAGCCAGGTTCGCTCCGACCGGCATATCCTGATTGAATTTCACGATCGCCACGCCGAGATGTCCGTAATAATGAGTGACTTCTCCGACCGGCTTGTCGGTTCTCGGAGTTTTTTTTGAAAGACCCAGCGCCTGCAATATTTTTTTAAGCATGGTTTTTTATAATTTAATTTTATTATTTTTTATGTCATCCTGAGGTATGATCGAAGGATCTCATTAGATTCTTCACTGCGTTCAGAATGACATCTGCGACTTTTGACTTCATAGACTTTCACCTTTAATCTAGCCCTTCACATATCTGTTTCCGTTATGATTCTTTTTATCCTTTTCAATCTCCAAAACGATTTTATCCAGCAATTCCTTGATGTCCTTGGAATAAACAACCCTTCCCGGACCGCGGTGCATCCTGGAGACTATGCCCTTCAGTTCGTCGGCCGTTCCGCCTGTCCCCTCGAGAACTCCGATAGGTTTTCCGTCTTCAAAAGCGATTGTGAATTCATTCAAAGTTCCCATTCTTCCGCAGATATTGATGATCGCATCAGCCGATCGGGTGAGAAGCAGATTTCTACCGGAATATTCAAATCCCGTATAAACGATCACATCATGATAGTCAGTCGGAAGTTTGTATGTTTTTATGTGAGCGGCTTCGGAAGCAGCCGGAGAAAGACCAATCACCATTCCGCCTTCTTCTTTCGCGCCTTTGGCGGCCCAATACGGGATACCAATTGTCGCGCCGGTTACCAGAACCATTCCCCGGCGGGCGATTTCTCTTCCCAATTCTTCCGCTTTTTCCGGAGCATCAACAGCGCAATGACCGGTATCCGCAGCGCCGGAAATGCAGATTTTATATTTAAGCTGATCGCGCCTGCTCAATTTCATTGCCATATTCAGATTATAACATAATTTAACCGATTAATTTTTTAAATTTATCATAAATAATTTTATAAAAAAGAAAACGCCCCGACCGAAGTCGGGGCGTTGTGTTTACCCGCCTTCGGCGGGCTAAGGGACCAATCCGCCAGCTGGCGGACCCGCTACTTGCGGAGGCAGACGAGGCGATCGTTCGAGTCCCAACCGACCCTGAGCCAGCCGAAGTGCAAGCACCAGCGGTCACCGTCCCAGCGGAGGCACGGGACGTACCGATCGCCGCCAGAGCCCCGCCAGACCGTTCCCGGGAAGACGAGGTAATACTTGTCTCGGAATTCTTTGGGGATGCGATCCTGGTTGGCTTCCAGATACTCGGCGTGTCCTTGGCCGAGATGGGCGTTGAGCTTTATGGCTCTTTGCTTCATCTCTTCGCCGTTGACATAGGACTCTCCGGGTTTCAGGAACTCGACGAGGTCGAAGTCGAACGGTTGGCCGTAGAACTCCACGTGTTCAAGAAGTTTCCAGCCGTCCTTGGTCTTGTCGTGCTTCAGGGGGACGGGGACGAGTGCTTGCTCGTCAGAAATCAACGCCTCTGCCACTTTCTTTGCGCGCCACTCCTGCCCCTTGGAACGCAGGCGGTCGAGATGTTCCGACTCGACCCCGAGCTGTGCCAACATCTCCAGAGTCGCGGTCACTTCCGAGTACGGCGTTTTGATAAGGTTCCCCATTTGGATCACCCTCCTTTTCCACTTGTCAGCGGTTTCAGCTCCCTCCGAAAACTACCGGAGCTCGCTGTTAATGTACGCACCGGGATCTCGTGATCCTCGATTGTTTTATACAATAGCATATAATAATGACTATGTCAAATCATACACAGAACCGACAGCCGGGGCTTCCGCCTTGACCGCAAGATCGTTTATGATCCGCTTCGCCAAAATTTCACTTCCCTCTTCCTCGCCTTGAACGGTAAAAACTTTCTTAAGAGAAAATCTCATCGGCTCAAGCCAGGCCATCAACTGTCCCTGATCCGCGTGGGCGGAATAACCTTCGATCTGAACTTTGCGGCAACGTACGGGAACGGTTTCATGATGAATTCTGACATTTTTTTCTCCATCCAGAATCCTGCGCCCCAGCGTTCCGCTCGACTGATAACCGATGAAAAGAATCGTGCTTTTCGGATCAGGAAGATATCTTTTCTCATGGTGAAGTATGCGTCCGCCCTGCGACATTCCGGAACCGGCGATTATGACTTTCGGAGCCGGAACATCATTAATCATCCTTGATTCATCAGATGTCAAAGTCTTATGAAGACCGGGAAATTCGAAAAGGGTGTTGTCGTTTTTGAGAAGATTCCTTGTTCCCGCGTCAAAATATTCAGGATATTTTTTATACACCTCCGTCACCTTGATAGCCAGCGGACTGTCCAGATATATCGGAATTCTCGGGACTCTTCCGTTCTCAATCAGCTCGTTTATTTCAAAAAGAAGTTTCTGGGTACGCTCCATGGCGAAAGCCGGAATCATCAGAACGCCGCCGGCCCTGACCGCCCCCTCGATGGCATCTTCGATCGCTCCTTCCGGAATCGGTTCATGAAAACGACTGCCATAGGCGGACTCAATCACGCAATAATCGATGACATCTTCTTCTTTGAATTTCTCGTATGGACCGATTATCGGAGCCGGACTGTTTCCGAGATCGCCGGAAAATACGATCTTCTTCCCTTCGCATTCAATAAGATAGCTGGTTGAACCGAGAATGTGTCCGGAATTATAAAGCGTCACTTTGAACGGACCGATCTGAACCGACTCATGATATTTCAAGCCCTTCCAGTGCGCCATCAGCTCCTCAATTTCCCGGACGCCATACAGATTAGGCAGCTTGAAGCGCTCCGCCGCTTCAATGAGCATGTGTTCGGAATCCAGAAGCAGGACATTGGCGAAATCCCTTGTCGGCGGAGTTGAATAGACCGTTCCATGAAAACCGTCCTTCATTAGCTTCGGCAACCGCCCGGAATGATCGATATGGGCGTGCGTCAGAAAAACCGCATTCACGGTTTTCGGATCATACGGAAACGGCTCCCAGTTATGCTTCTCGCAAAAGTGCGCGCCCTGATGAAGACCGCAATCGATCATGATCTTCGTATCTCCGCTTTCCAGTATGTAATTAGCGCCCGTCACCTCGCCGGCGCCACCGTAAAATGTAAGCCGCATTATCTGAATTATAGCAAAAAAATCCCGTTGCGGGATTTTTTATGCCTCAATCCTTTCTCCGTTCAGGATCTTCGTCGTTATCTCTTTTTCGTTCCAGGAAATCTGCCTGCCATCCGCAACCCTCATATAGGCCTCCGATCCCTTGCCGGTGATTATCACCGAATCTCCTTTTTTTGCGGAACGAATCGCCGCCCGGATGGCTTCCCGACGGTCGATTATCTTCCTGACTTTCTTTTTACCAGAATTGATCATTCCGGATTCTATTTCATCGATTATTTCCTGCGGATCTTCATCAAAAGGATCTTCATTCGTAAGAATTATTGAATCGCAATATTTTTCAGCTATGCCTCCCATAACCGGGCGCTTCCACATATCTCTTCCTCCGCCGGCGGCGCCCAGAACGCAGATCAATTTTTTCCCGTCACCTTTCCCGCCTTTTCCTTTCAGAGTCTGATAGACTTTTTCCAATGAGTCCGGCGTATGAGCATAATCAATGACGACTGAAAAAGGAGTCTTCTGGACGAATTCCAATCTTCCTGGCACTCCGTCGAAAGCTTCGACCGCCTGCCGGATGGTATCCCAATCTATATTCCTTGAGCGCGCGAAAGCGACGGCAGCGGCGATATTTTCCATGTTGAATTCTCCGATAAGCTTCGTCTTTATCTTCACCTTGATCATGTCTTTTTTATTGAAAAGAACAATGCGGCCGAAATCTGCTGCGGCGGCCGAAAAAAATTCGTAATCCCGCGTTTCAGAATTTATGAAAAAGAATTTCTGGGATTTGGCTGAATAAAGGGAAACATCCCGGAAAAACTTCACTTTTGAATCCCGGTAATTCTCAAAAGAACCGTGCGCTTCGATATGCTCCGGCTCAAGATTCGTGACAAGAGCCGCGTCAAAATCCACGAAGCGATGGCGGTGCTGAAGAACTCCCTGCGAAGTGACTTCTATGACCGCATAATCGCACCCCTTGGATACGGCCTCCGCAAGGAATTTCTGAAGGAAAAATCTTCCCGGCATGCTCATACCGGTGAAATTCGGACGGCTTTCACCATCCATCTTGAACCGCACGGAAGAGCTGACAGCAGCCCTCTTCCCGGCGGTCTCCAAAATCGCATTGATAAGCTCGGTTACCGTCGATTTTCCTTTGGTGCCGGTGACGCCGATGATGAATATTTTCTTGGATGGCTTTTTAAACCAGAGGTTCCCGAACCAGGCGAGCCCGAAGTGATAGATCGACTTGATCTGTTCCATTGAATTCAAGACTTTACGCATTTTTAAGTAATTTTAACGCCCCTTTGATTCTTTCCTCCATCCTGACTACGGACGGATCCATTTTCGCCAATGCTTCACGGGCCTGGAATTTGGAATAACCAAGATTAGAAAGCGCCTCGATGATGTCATGATCCGACTCCATCGCTCCGACAATCTTCTCCGATCCGGACTGCATCAGCTTGCTTCGCAGCTCGAGAATTATGCGTTCCGCGGTTTTTTTGCCGACGCCGGAAGCTTTAGTAAGAAGCTCAACCCGCCCTTCGCTGATTGCGGCTTTCAGTTTTTCCACGTTCTCTATCCCGAGTATTCCCAGAGCCGACTTCGGTCCAATTCCGGAGATGCCGATCAGCATCTGAAAAAATCCGAGCTCTTCCTTATTAAGAAATCCGTAAAGCTCGAGCGCATCCTCGCGGACATGAAGATAAGTGAAAACATTGACTGGTTGTCCGACTTGTGGTAATTTATTCACAACATTAACCGATGACTTCACGGCAAATGAAATCCCGCCTATTTCAACCACAAACAAATTTCCTTCTTTCTCCTGCAAGGTTCCTTTAAGGGAGTGGATCATGAATTTTAGTTGTTAGTGATCAGCAGCTAGTGATTAGTCAGATTTCTTTTTTTGCTTAATTCTGATTTAATCTTTAAAACTTTGAACTTATAACTTAAGTATACCCATGTTTAAACTCATCTCCAACTTCAGTCCTAAAGGCGATCAGCCATTAGCCATTGAAAAACTCGTATCCGGCCTCCAATCCGGCCAGAAAGACCAGGTTCTTCTGGGCGTGACCGGGTCGGGAAAAACCTTCACCATGGCTTCGATAATAGCCCAATCGAATCTTCCGGCTCTCATAATTTCTCCGAACAAAATCCTCGCTGCCCAGCTTTACCAGGAGTTCAAGACTTTCTTTCCGGAAAACGCCGTGCACTATTTTGTTTCTTATTATGATTACTACCAGCCGGAAGCTTATCTGCCAAACACGAATCTTTATATCCAGAAAGACGCGCGCATCAACAAAGAGATCGACAAACTCCGGCACGCAGCCATCCAGAGCGTCCTTAGCCGAAAAGATACCATAGTCATCGCATCTGTTTCCTGCATTTACGGAATCGGAGATCCTTCAGAATATATGAGGACCCGACTTGATCTGAAGGCCGGCCAGATAATCAATCCGGCTGATGTCGCCCGCCATCTTAATTTCCTCCAATATGAACGAACCACCAAAGATCCGGATCAGGGACAATATAAAATAACCAATAACAGACTGATCATAAATCTGGTTACCGGAGAACAGGCGATTCTGGAATTCGCAGACAGAAAGATAGCCCAAATCCTGATGATCGGAGGGATTCCCCGGCAGGAAATAAGCGTTTACCCGGCGAAATTCTGGGTCACGCCGCAGCAGAAACTCAAACTCGCCCTTCAGAACATAAAAACTGAAATGGAAGAGCGCGTGGAAGATTTCCAGTCCGCGAACAAATTCGAAGAAGCCGACCGCATTGAAAAACGGACTCTTTTCGATCTGGAAATGCTTAAGAAAAACGGGTACGTGAACGGCATTGAAAACTATTCCCGGCATCTCGCTTTCCGCGAGCCGGGCGAACCGCCTGCGACGTTACTTGATTATTTTCCGAAGCCGAGCCTGCTTTTCATCGATGAATCGCATATCGCGATTCCGCAGATAGGTGCGATGTATGAAGGCGACCGCCAGCGCAAATCAAACCTCATCAATTACGGATTCCGCCTGCCGTCCGCTTTGGATAACCGGCCGCTGAAATTCAATGAATTCGAATCCCGCACCGCGCAGACTATTTACGTCTCCGCGACTCCGGGACCTTATGAGTTTGAAAAGTCCGGACTGAATGTAGCCGAACAGCTTGTCCGTCCGACCGGAATTCTTGATCCGAATATCGAAATACGTCCGGTGAATACGCAGGTTGAAGATCTACTGAAAGAAATCAAAATCCGGATAGCGCGCGATGAACGAGTACTTGCGCTTACATTGACAAAAAGATCATCCGAAGACCTTACGGAATTCCTGCTGGCGAAAGGAATCAAGGCGCACTATCTTCATTCGGAAATAAAAACCCTGAAGCGTCCGGAAATCCTGAACGATCTCCGCAAAGGAATCGTCGATGTCGTAGTCGGAATAAATCTTCTCCGCGAAGGACTGGATCTGCCGGAAGTCAGCCTGGTGGCGATCCTGGATGCCGACCGGGAAGGATTTCTCCGGAATTTCCGCGGCTTGATGCAGATGGCCGGACGAGCCGCCAGATCCATCGACGGAAAAGTTATTTTTTATGCCGACAGAATAACCGATTCAATCCGAAAAGTCATCGACGAAACCGCCCGCCGCCAAAAAATCCAGAAAGCATTCAATAAGCGCGCCGGAAAAATTCCAGTCGCAATAAATAAAGTAATAACCGAGAACGAGCTTTCGCGCCTCTCAAATAAATAAAAAAGTCCCCGTGCGCATAAACATCATGCGCACGGGGATTTCCCTCCTACTTCCTGACTTTGACTTGCGCCTCCGCCGCCTTCTTGGCCGCTTCAGCCGCCGCCTCCGCTTTCTTCCGGGACTCGTCTTGGGTCTTCATCCGCTTATCCTCGGCTTCCATCGACTGGAACAGCCAGAGAAGCTTACCCTCGATCGCCTCGGATTCAAGCGTATCCATCGCGGACGCTCCGTCTAACCCGAGTCCCTCGAGCTTTTCCGCGACCGCCTTCATGCGCCGGTACGGAACCGAAGCATCGTTCCCGGGAAGCATGGCCCACTGACTATTGCGCTCGCCGACATTCAAGATCAGCTCGCGCTGGCCGACAGCCGCCGCCTTTCTGATGAAAGCCTCCTTGGCCTTCACCATCCAGGACGCCGGACCGTCCTCCCAGACGGTTTCGGAACGGTAGTGAGGCGAACCCTGCTTCTTGCCGTTCGCCAGTTCCCGGCCGTGCTCCACGAGACGAGAACCGGCCGAATGCCTGGTCTCGAGCTTGCTGAACAAAGTCAGCCCGCAAAGTCCGGCATCCTCGGCCTCAAGCGCCGTGAGGAACGCTTCGAGGAATCCGCAATGGATGACTGCGTTCTTCAAGCTCTTCTCTTCTCCCCACTGGGAAGCGACATGAGCCCGGCCTCCGCAACCGCTCGGACCGGAGCTCTTTTTGGCCTCCTCGCCGCCGCCCTTCTTCGCCTTCTCTTTCTTTCTGCCCATCTCAGCCACCTCCTGAAATATTTCAAAGATTCACGCTTGAATAATATAATACCATGAATAATATTATAAGTCAATATTGACTTTATACAGAAAATCCCATACCCTGAATAGCAACACTATGATTACCGA
>CAYHBW010000003.1:42066-48937 GCA_964355085.1 uncultured Candidatus Saccharibacteria bacterium | reverse complement strand
GACCCGACACCGTCGCAAGAACCGATGGATGGACCTGCGCCGGCCATCAATTCGCCCCGCGAACTTTGCCAATATTATAACGCCAGGCCGGAACGCTCAATATTCATTGGCGCTGTTGGAAATCCTACAGAAAATGACTGTTTGTATCAGATCAGCGACGGCATGGGTAATAGCGGATACATTCACGGATATTATTCCGGCAACCAATTTTGCATGAACAGTTACGGCGCGTATTTCAACAACGCCGGCATTCCCGATAAGACTGAATGCAAATCCGTTCCGCAAAAAATAAGCAATGAACAACAGAAAACTCCGTCCAAGGATGCTGTGCCGGTGAAGTCGTTAAAAACCCCAAAAGTGGACGACAATCAAGCATTCAAGGATCTGCTTGATGCGCGTAATATAAGCAAAATGATAAACGATGCCATAAGCAGCATAGCGGAAAACCTTAGAAGTATTTTTGACACCGTTTTTAACGGCGCGAAAAAGTTCTTCAATATCAAAAACTAAGGCAGAACTTTCGGCGAAACCAAAATTCCCCTCTCGGGGAATTTTTGATTTAAGCAGAAATTTTAAACCCCTGAATTAACGCCCGAAAAACGGAGTCCCCTTTTTAATTGGTATGCAATTATCCTTTCCAGGATCTTCACCCGGATTGCAGAGTCTCGCGCCGTCAATCTCAATACTTCCATTTCCAGAAGGTTGATTTGCGTCTTCGGGCACATTCACATCTTTCTTGGGTTCTTTCTCAAACGTCGCGATAACCGCTTTATCTCTGCCAAACGGCAATTTGCACGCGCCTTTTCCCGAGCATGCGAGGGACCAGCCGCTGAAAATATATCCGTTATCAGGCGTCGCGGATAATTCAACAGCATCAACAGTGCCTCCATATATCTCGGTACAGTCTCCGGGGCAACTTATTCCCGCAGGCGCGCTCATTATTCTTCCACTACCTTTTACACCGGCCATCACCGCAAAATCTTTTTGTTTTTCATTGCAAAGATTGCCGCATATTATCAGGCTCAAGCCGGATTGATCAGACAACCTGCCGGGATCTACTGATAAGTGCGGCGGAAGAAGTTGCACGTTTGCAATCAATATACCGTTGAAGCCTCTACGATATAAAACATCACTTGGTCCTATGATTAAATCACTAATAATTCCAAGAGTAGTGCCGGAATAAGGTATCATCCGGTCTAATACTTTTAATGCCAAATCATTCAGATAATAGTCGCGAAGACCTTCCGCTATTTCATATTCGCTTTTGCCTGTCGCCGCAGTAATGGCGGCGAGATCTTCATTATATGCCGTAACTGTCGCAGGTAATGTAAGTCCGACAAAAGTTACATCAGATAAAAATGACTTCAGATTAAATGCCTTCTCTAAAAGCGGATTATTGAAATACTTTTCGTTAGCGCTCTCTGTTATCGATTCCAGCCCATCCTCAAAGCTTAAGCGCCTTTGCACGCAAGCTATTACCACGTTGAGATTTAGCCCTTCGAGGCGCTTACAGCTATCTATACTAGCAGCATTTGCAACAGCTATCCCCAAAGAATTATTTGTTATCGGCGCTTGTTCTGTTCGCATAAGACTTCCCAATAGTCGGTCAGCTGTTACAAGCGTTTTTTGATTGTAATATAAAGTTTGGTCTCCAATCTGTGCAAATGGAACTTGCTTTGATATATCCGCCATTACGGACCTTACCTCTTTTTCTAGCGCAGTATATCCCGCGGAAAGCCTGCTCAGAGAAGCGATTAAATCCCCAGCTAAAAAAGACCCCCCTAAAACGTTTTCTGCGCTGAGCATATGTCTTTTTGTGTCTTCTATTTGCGCTATCGCATCATTAAGAAATTGAAGCGTAATAGTGCCAGGCATTTCAGTAAATCTAGGAAGGTCGCCGATATTGAGCGTTACTGAATCGGGAGCAGCGACCCCAGATTGACCGAGAATCTGAACGTTTACTGTTCCCGGGCCAAATGTGTACTGTTCAAAATCAACATAAGGCGGAACCGCGACAATAACTCCGGCATCTGTGACTTGCGCGGGAGTGAGCGTGATATCATACCCCTTCTGATCAAAAAATCTGACGGAGATTGAGTCGGTGCGGTTAAACCCCTTGCCGTAAACAGTTAAAAGTTGCGCGGGTATTGCCGACGGCGCGCTAATGGAAGTTGTTTTGATTTGGGATTTAAAAAAATTAAGATCTACATTGGGTAATTGGATATACCCGATTTTGAATAATATAAACACGGCAAAAATACCTACAATAATTATGCCCGGAAGCAATGCCATTTTGTTTGGTTTTGCCGCAAAAAGGTCTGTGAATTTGAATTTCTTGCCGTTTCCGTTCGTCATATTGTTATCCTATCACAGTAAAAATTCCTTTTCTATTTAAAAAGAAAAGGTTGTACGTTACATCTGGCGCCTATATAGCCGAACATATTTCGTGCGGAATAACCCATCACCAACTTGCGGGGGCGAAAGCCCTCCAGGGGCGGGCAGGGATTCTTTAGCTTACTTAGTAGAATCAATCAGTCTGTCTATCTCTTTCAATTCCGACTCGCAACCGGGAAACTTGATTTCTTTTTTCGCTCCGTCCAGGTTGATTACATAATCAATATACAAATCGAAGATCATTTCCGCTTCGCAGGGCTTATCCATAATTCCGGAATCGCGAATCTGATTGATTATCCCATCCATTAAGCCCTTACTCAGTTCTTTTTGAACAGTTGGGTAAGCGATTGTTTTTTCGCCGTCCGGCGTCATCATCAATTCACTTGATTCCATAATCAACTTGCCCGAAGAGTATAAATAAGTATTGAAGCGGCAACTGCCGCCAGATCCGGATTTAGTGCGACAAAAACCGATAAAAGTGCGGTTACCATACAACAAGTCAGGGTCGTTTAGGATGTCGTCGGTAATGATAGTTGTGGGCTTAGGGGGTGGAGAACAGCATGTCCAAAATATAGACACATAGATCACATAAATAAAAACGACGGTTCCCAGTAGCAGGACGCAACTTGCCGCCCATTTCCATTTTTTATCAAAAAATTTCAGATGATTTTTAAAAAGCATATATGAATTCTTGACCTAATCTTTACAATCGACACCGGTTTCTATTTGTTTTGGTTATAAATTAGTTACAATATGTTGTAGCGTCAGTTCTGTATGCGCTCTGACTACTCATCAAAGGAGTGAAATAAACTTGTACTCCTATTGCCGTTTCAAAACTTCCGGATCCATCAGTTCTTTCAACGTCCGGGATCTTTGCGGTCGCATTCCATCTGGTAGTTGACGGTTGTCCTGCTTCTCTCTTGTACTCGGTCATTGTAGAGTTTATCGGTCCCGACCACGAATCAGCTGTTACAGTCGAATAACCTTCGCCCAGGGTTGGATACCATCCGGAAATTCTAGCGCTTGTTCCGTTAGTTATTCCAAATGACGATCCAATCGGAGCGGTAGCAGATCCCGAAGCCGCAATAGCGTAATCACAGATAGAAAATCCAATATATTTTTTACAGCTGCTATCAACCCGCGCACAAGACATACTGTCAATCGTTGCTGAGTATTCAATCTGTTCTTCGTCTGGTGGAATTTGGGCTGTGAACCCGGCCTTACTTACTACCACCGCCAGATTCTGGCATCCCTCGTCGCCGTATAAATCTTTGGCGCACAAGCGGAAATTATAAGTACCTGTCTGCGTCGGAGAACCGCTAAGTGTTCCATTGAGTTCCAACACCATACCCGGTGGAAGAAAGCCGGACTTTTTAACGAATGAATACGGCGGCTTTCCTCCCGTCGGATTAGTAACCGCGCCCGCAAGCCCGCCGCAGGTCGCTCCGGATATCGCGTTTTCCGGATCGCAGAAATAAAATAAATAAGATTCGCCAAGTTCTACTCGGATATCAGACCACGGACCGATAATAATGCCTCCGACAGAAGAAGAGCCACCGCCGGAATCGGATTGGCCGGTATAAGTGGGATTATTGGAAAGAGCCGCTTTGCTGACATATCCGGCTGAACCGTCGGAAAAGACATATCTCGCCCATTCCGGATTTTCCGAAAAAGGATCGCTTTTGAAAGAGAGTTTCGTATATGGATTGATGGTATCGACAATCTCACACGTTATATCCGGACATCCGCGAATATTCGCGCCTTTGGCGCCTACATAATATTCTACTTGTTCCGCGACGGCTTCATTCTGATCTTTTTGCGCCGCGATGCTGGCAACTACAATCCCGGCGGTTAAAAAACATGCACTTGCCATCGCCCACAAGAAAAACGCCCCCGCCTTCGTCTGCAAAGACGGACGAAGTATGACTAATTTGGGATTGAATAAGCCGATTATCGCAAGTAAAGAAGTTAGTGAGCTCAAACCAAACAGAGACATTACAGCGGCAACATAAAAGTCCATGATAATTATATCATATCACGATCAGTCATCGTCTATTTTTCCTAAAGGCGAAACTTCAACGCCCAAAGTAGTTCTAACGAAGGCGAAAGCCTTCCAAAGGCGAGCAGGGATTCTCCCGGTTCGAATCTTCGCCAAAAAAAATATAAAAACGGAACTAGTCCGTTTTTAATTTTTGCGGAGGCGAAAGGATTCGAACCTTTGATACCCTTTCGGGTATGCCACCTTTCCAAGGTGGTGCACTAGACCGCTATGCGACGCCTCCCTAAACGATAAAATACCATTTTATCGTCGGGCGATTCCGCGAAGCGGAATTTAGCCAAACGATAACTAATTGATAATTTACAACGAAATCAATTAATTTTCAAATATAAAGCCACCTTTTGGGTGGCTTGAAGTTATTGAAAGCAATATTTTAAGAGCTTAATAATGAAAGAAATGGCAAATAGCAAAGAAAAGAGCTTGCTTACGATGGCTAATGGCATCCAAAGATTAAATACCCATCCAGGACCGGCATCAAATCTAAGGAAGCAACCGAACGCTGCAACTCCCGAAAGAATCGCGATGAGCAACCAGAGAAGACAGTGGGCCTCAATTATGGTCATGCGCCACCCCTTTTAGAAGGATTAGGAGCTAAAAATATATTACTAAATAATGAATATCTGTCAATGCTAAATTTTAATCCCGCGCAATGCCTCAACCCTCTCTTTTACCGGGGGGTGGGTCAGGAAAAGATTATGGAATAGGGGCTTTCTCGGTTTGTTATCAAAAGGATCGTCGAACCAGAGATGCGCGGTCGTATTGGTTGCGGATCGCATCGGGCGGGGATCTTTGGAGATTTTTTCAAGCGCAGATGCAAGTCCTTCCGGATAGCGGGTCAAAAGCGCGCCGGAAGCATCAGCAAGAAGTTCGCGTTTCCGGGAAATCGCCAATCTCATCAAAGTTCCGGCGATCGGCGCCAGAATAGCAAGGACAACTCCGATGAGAATCAGAACCGGATGCATATCGCGCCTGTCTCCCCTGCCTCGCCACCAAAGCGAGCGCATGAAAAAATCCGAAGCGATTGAAATGAATCCCACGAGAATGACTGCCGCTGTAGAGATCAGCATATCCAGGTTGCCGATATGAGAAAGCTCATGCGCAAGTACGCCTTCTAATTCAGATCTGTCTAATCTGTCCAATAATCCGGTCGTAACCGCCACCACCGCATGTTCCGGATTTCGTCCGGTCGCAAAAGCGTTCGGAACATCTTCATTTATTATGTAAATTTTCGGAACCGGAAGACCGGCGGTGATGCAGAGATTTTCAACAATATTATAGAGCTCCTTGGCGTTTTCCTTGCTCACCGGCTTGGCATTGGACATCTGCAGAACTATCTTATCGGAAAACCAATAACTTGTGACGCTCATTCCCATGCTGAAAATAACCGCAATGTAGAGAATCGACGGATCGCCGTACGCCTGCGAAAATACCCATCCGATCGCCATGACAATGCCGAAAAACAGCGTGAAAAGCAGCCAAGTTTTGCGGATGTTTGAATCCTTATGGGTATACAGATTAGACATATTACGAAAGAACCTAAGAACGGAAAAACTGAATAACTTTAAAAGTTTACCTTCACTGGGGCTTTTTCGCCTTCAGCGGCTTCAAAGAATTTTTCTTCGGAAAAGCCGAATGCTTTGGTAAAAAGATTTGTCGGGAAACTCTGGACTGCGGTATTCAATGACATGACCATCGTGTTATAGAACCGGCGGGAGGCCTGGATCTTGTTTTCCGTGTCAGCGAGTTCTCTCTGCAGTTCCAAAAAATTAGTATTCGCTTTCAGATCAGGATAGTTCTCGGAAACTGCGAACAGAGTTTTCAAAGTATTTGAAAGCTGCGACTCGGCTTTATCACGCTTAAGCGGATTACCGTCCATATTCATGACTGATGTCCGCGCCTTTGTCACATTTTCAAGAACTGACTTTTCATGGGACATGTATCCTTTGACTGTCTCGATAAGATTCGGGATCAGATCAAAACGGCGTTTTAACTGGACATCGATGTCAGAAAGCGCTTCTTTCGCCCGATTGCGATATCTGACAAGCGAATTGAATGTCGCGACCAGCCACAAAACAACTAATAATAATGCGCCCAGTGAAATGTAATATAGATTGTTCATGAATATATTATAGCAAATATAGTAACTAGTATTTAGTAGCTAGAATTTAGTAATCATAAATACCATATACAAATTTAGATTCTAACTACTGGGTTTTAAAATAAAAAATCCCCTTTTATGGGGATTGAAATTCTGATGGGAGGACGCGTGTCGGGTGGAGCCAATATTTACGCCATTCATCCCGCTCAACCTTTTTCTTCAGAAGAAATTTCTTCCAGGCATCCAAGTCTGTTTTTTGGCGGACGACGACGACTGCTTTTTCGGCATTGATCCATCCGTAGGTATATTCCCGCGCGCCA
>CAYHBW010000003.1:0-42056 GCA_964355085.1 uncultured Candidatus Saccharibacteria bacterium | reverse complement strand
ATGCAGGTCCAGAGTCGTATAGATTTCCGGGCTCTGGATCAAGAGGACTGTTACGGAGTCGATATCCACGGAAATGTTTCTTATATTGTTCTCAACTGTCACGTCATGAAAATTGACGGAACATGTGCTGCCACCGGTTGTTTGGACGCTCTTGAACGGCAGATTGAGAAACGCTTTTCCGGAGTCGGAGTTTTTATCATTTGTCGGCGATTCGGCATATACCGGAAATGAGAGAGCGGAAAGAGCGAGGACGATCAGGATTCTTTTCATCGCGTTCCCGTCTTCAGGTGTTCTGATGGCAGTTTAATGCAAAAGAAATTACCGGTCAATCACGCGCCTATTTTTTCGAAAGCACTTCGTTGATGCGCGCGGCGATTTTTTTGAAATCTTTTCCTTTTTTCCCGCGGGTGGTTTCGGCGGCCGAGCCCATGCGGATTCCGGAAGGATCAAATGGCGGGCGGGTATCATAAGGAATCGCGTTTTTGTTGACTATGATCCCGGTTTTCTCCAGGCGATCTCCCGCTTCCTTGCCGGGAATTCCCTTCCCGTCCATCCAGGTGTCCATAAGTATGAGATGCGTATCCGTGCCTCCGGAGATGATCCGCCAGCCGTATTTCTTCAATTCATCCGCAAGAGTCCGGGCGTTTTCAACCACCTGCTTCGCATATTTCCTGAAAGCCGGAGAATCGGCTTCTTTTAGGGCGACGGCTACCGCGGCGATCTGGTTCATGTGCGGTCCGCCTTGGAGACCCGGAAAAACCGCTTTATCGATCGCAGAAGAAATCGAACCTTTGGAATTTTTGCTTTGAACTTCCGATCTTGAAAAAATCATGGCGCTTCTCGGTCCGCGCAGGGTTTTATGGACGGTCGTAGTCACGATATCCGCATATTCAAATGGAGACGGATAAACTTTCCCGGCGACCAGTCCCGCAAAGTGAGACATGTCAACCATGAGATATGCGCCAGCGGAATCGGATATTTCCCGGAACTTCTTGAAGTCCACTATGCGAGGATAAGCGGTGAATCCGGCCACGATGATGTCCGGCCTGTTTTCAACCGCCATTTTTTTCAATTCGTCATAATTCAGTGTTTCGGTTTTTTTATCCAAGCCGTAAGGAACTTGCTGCCAGAATTTTCCGGTAGCAGAAACTTTATGGCCGTGGGTAAGATGACCGCCCTGATCCAAAGCCATGCCCATTATCTTTCCTCCCTGCGGAACAAGCGCGGTGTATACGGCGACATTCGCGGGAGAACCGGAAAGCGGCTGGACATTCACATGCCATTTATCCGCCGAAAGTCCGAAAAGCTTCAATGCTCGCTGCTGACAAAGCGTTTCTATCTCATCCACTACTTCATTGCCGCCGTAATAGCGCTTGCCGGGATAACCCTCGGCGTATTTATTCGTGAGTTCGGATCCGAGCGCCTCAAGAACATCTTTGGAAACAAAATTTTCCGACGCAATCAGATTTATGGCGTTTTTTTGACGTTTCCGTTCCTGCACAAGGAGTTTCTGTATCTTTTTGTCTTTCATGATATTCTTTTAGTCTTCAAATTGCCGACCGACGATATTTTCCGGATGATTCTTGTCGAAAAATTTCTCGCTTCCCTCCATCAGGTACACATTCGCTATATTGTGGGAAAGCATGGCATCCCAGCATGGCTGGCAGCACCACCAATGCCCCCAAAGATAAAGATCGGCGCCTTCGACTTTCTCATTTTTAGCGATCGCATCCCGGATCGCTTTCGATTCGCTGTGATTTTTCGGATGGCATCCTTCGCACAGTTCGTATCCCTGGCCGGTCGGGATTTTCTGTTTCACTCTCTCGCAAATATTGTTTCTGTGATAATCGCTCCCGTTGGCTCCCATCGCGATGACTTTTCCGTCTCTTACGAGCACGCTTGTAGTCGGCATCGTCTTGTCCAGCGAATTCTCCTTTGAAAATTTTTTGGCAAGTTGCATGTATTCATTCCCGGCCGGAACGTAATGGATTCTCCGGTCAGGCGGCATGTAAGGATACTCTATTTTTTTCATATAGACATTTTAACAAATCCGACATAAAATTTAAACAAATGGCAAAGTTCGATGAAATATACCGGGGAATGCTGAAAGGCATAATGTCCGAAGGAGTGCGGGAAAAAAATGAGCGCACCGGACATGAAACCTCGGCATTGGCGGGATTGCACTTTTCTCTTGATATCGAGCGGGACGGTTTTCCGATCCTTGCGCTTCGTAAAATTCCGATAAGAGTTTTTGTGGCTGAACAGGTCTGGTTCATAATGGGAAGCCGCAAGCCGGCTGATTTTCTGCGTGAATTTACGAAAATCTGGGACGGATTCACCAACCCGGGCGATGTCGTGACTGTCGCCTACGGATACAGATGGAGAAAACATTTCGGAAGAGACCAGCTCAAAAAACTCATCGAACTTCTCAAGCGCGAACCGAGCTCCCGTCATGGCGTAGTCGTGACCTGGGATCCCGGCAGCGACGGACTTGGAGGAGTTGCGAAGAAGAACGTCCCCTGCCCGTATACTTTCACTGTGAATATAATCGGCGGGCGGCTCAATCTCCACAATATGGTGCGTTCCAACGACATGATACTCGGTTTCCCGCATGACGTCGCCGGATTCGCGCTTCTGCAGGCCATCATCGCCCAGGAACTCGGAGTGCGGGTCGGGACATATTCCCACTCGATTTCCAACGCTCACGTATATGACATACATTATCCGGCCGCGGAAGAAATGATCAGGCGGAATAACGACCATCAGCCGATAGTCCTGAACCTTCCGGAAAATTCATTTTCGAGAGCCGAGCGCGGAGATGCGGAACTTGTTTCGGAGATAGTCGGGAATCTTGCCGGACAGTATGGACCGAACGACGCGATCAAAGGATTGGAAATTGTATTATAATGAACAAATGGCAGTTTTGACTAAAAAACAGATACTGGAACGGACGAAAGCCGGCGATATCGGATTTGTCCCGGGGTTGGATTCTTTCCAGCTGCAATCGCATTCCGTAGACCTTCGTCTCGGGTTCACTTTCATGATTCCGAAGATGTTCCGCATGACTCCGAAAGGACGGGAGGCGCTTATCATCAATCCTCTGGAAAACCACGGTTCGGAATTTTTTGAAATCCTGGAACTGGAGCAGGGACAATATTTCGATCTTCTTCCGCAGGAGTACATAATCATCTCTTCATTCGAGTCCGTGAAAATTCCGACAGACCTGATGGCCGTTCTGTATCCACGCTCATCGACGAACCGCAAAGGACTTTCATTGGATCTCACGGGGATAATCGATTCGGGATATGAAGGACAGCTGACTTTGCCTGTTCGCAACAATACGAGGTCGCAGATCATCCGGCTTTATCCCGGAGAGCGCGTCTGCCAGCTTGTTTTTGAAGAATTGAAAGATACAGTCGATCCGAGAAAGAGTAGATATCACAAGCGGGATATAATCGACGGCGCCGCAAAAGAAGAACAGCTGGAAGTGGATCTCATCCTCAAAGGAGACATCAAAAAGCTCAAATCCGAACATAAACTTGATATTTAAACACGACGGGAATATTGTCTTGAAAGGACAATATCCGCGTTTGCGAGCCGAATGAACAAGCCGAAAATCAGCATGATTGCCGCGTTAGGAGAAAAAACCCGCGTAATCGGAAAAAACAACCGTCTTCTCTGGAAAATTCCGGAAGATCTGAAAAGATTCAAGGCGATCACAAGCGGCCATGCCGTCATAATGGGTCGGAAAACTTTCGAATCGATCGGACGGCCGCTCCCCAACCGCACTAATATCGTAATCACGAGGAATCCCGGTTTCGAAGCGCCCGGATGCATCATCTCCCCGTCTTTGGAATCGGCGCTCGAAGAAGCCGGGAAAATCGAACCATCGGAAATTTTCATTCTCGGCGGAGGAGAGATATACAGACAGGCATTGCCGTATGCGGACAGACTTTATCTCACTGTCGTATATGATGACGCAGAAGGAGACGCATTTTTTCCTGATTTCAGTGATTTCCAAAAAGTGATATCCCGCGAAGAACGGACGGAAGACGGACTCGGATATGCTTTTCTAAATTTAGAGAAATAAAAAACCGGCTTTTCAGCCGGATTTTTCAATCCATCCGAGGTCAAGACCGGGATTAGTATCGAATATCACGCATTCCATATCCATGCCATCCACTTCCAGATATTGCTCGGTAAGGCGATGCGATCTTTCAAATTCCGTCTTTACGATCATCA
Source organism: uncultured Candidatus Saccharibacteria bacterium (assembly GCA_964355085.1). Classification (GTDB taxonomy): domain Bacteria; phylum Patescibacteriota; class Minisyncoccia; order UBA6257; family 02-FULL-45-10c; genus REEB48. Next base: position 37,814 of record CAYHBW010000003.1, on the reverse strand, counting down.
TGTTCCTCATGTAGTCTCTGCCGGTAAGATACCATTTCTGCAAACCGTCGCCTGCCGAGAAAAGATTCCGGCTTGCGCGCAATCCCAATTCCTGGCATACGGCCGGGATTTTTTTCGCTCCGGCTTCATCCAGCATCAGTTTCATGTGGAATTCGTAATAGGCCGGATAATGGAACATCGCGGAATAATCGAGCGGACATTCCAGCTTCACCCGCAGAACCCTGAATCCGGCCGCCTCGACTTTCTTCCGAAGCTCCATGGACTTATGTTCGCCCTCATCATGATCCGCGGAAAAAGGGGCGGAGCACATCAGCTGCCTCGGATTTTCTCCGTGAGAGAGCTGGATGAGAAGCGGCTTAATGAAAGCATCCGCGCAAAATTCCTTCCAGCGTTGGATCTTCGCAGCGTCGACAGTGATATGCGTCTCGAAAACCATGTTCGCCTCCGTTATTTGAACTTTTGATATTTTAAAACAAAAATCCGCTTATGTAAAGCGGATTTTCATCATTCATACTACATCATCCCCGGCATTCCCCCGCCCATTGACGCGCCGCCGGCAGACGGAGGTTCCGGCTTGTCGGTTACGGCCGAACCGATCGTCAGATAAGTCGCTGCTACGGAAACAGCATTCATAAATGCGGTCTTGGTGACTTTCAAAGGATCGATGATCCCGAATTTCTTCAGATCAACCACTTCATTGGTCATTGCATTGAATCCGAGCCAGTTATCTTTTGATTTGGATTTTTCAGATGAAAGTTTTTTTACGACTTCATCGGCATTCTGTCCGCTGTTCTCGGCAATCGCGCGGATCGGAGCTTCCAAGGCCTTCAACAGTATCGTATGCGCGGATTTTTCCACCTCATTGGACTTCTTACTTTCTTTTTCAACCAGATGGACATTGAAAAGCGCCATGCCGCCGCCCGGAACAATTCCCTCTTCCATGGCCGCGCGAGTTGCGAATACTGCGTCCTCCACTCTTTGCTTGAGCTCTTTCTGGGCTGATTCGGTCGGCGCGCCGACTTTGATGACAGCCACTCCGCCGGAAAGTTTTCCGATTCTTTCCTGAAGTTTTTCACGGTCAAAATCCGAATCGGTTTTCTGAAGCTGCTGTTTAAGCTGGGAAACGCGGTCAGTTATGGCTTTCTTGTCGCCTTTTCCTCCGACAATAGTCGTATTGTCCTTTGTCGAAGCCACGCGATGCGCCTGTCCGAGCTGATGAATATCGACTGCATCGAATTTCTTTCCGACTTCCTCGGAAATGAAATCTGCGCCGGTCACGATGCAGATATCCTGAAGCATTTCCTTTCTGCGGTCGCCGAAGCCCGGTGCCTTGACCGCAAGGACAGTGAAAATTCCGCGCAATTTATTCACGACAAGCGTGGCAAGCGCCTCTCCGTCAACTTCCTCGGCGACAATCACGAGTTCTTTCTTTCCGCTTTGGACGACCTTCTCCAGAACCGGAAGAAGTTCCTGGATTGAAGAGATCTTTTTATCAGTTACAAGAATATAAGGATTTTCCAGGACTGCTTCCATTTTTTCCGGATTGGTCACCATATATTGGGAAACGTATCCGCGATCAAACTGCATTCCTTCAACCATTTCATAAGAGTTGGCCAAAGTGTTGGAATCCTCGACTGTTACAACGCCTTCTTTTCCCACCTTCATCATCACGTCGGATATGAGTTTTCCGATTTCCGGATGCTTGGAAGACAAAGTCGCGACCTCCTGGATATTTTTTGCGTCATTGGTCATTTCACTTTGCGCTTCCAGCGCTTTGATAACGCTTTCGCTGGATTTCTTAAGCTCTTCCGCAAGCTGGATTACATTGAATCCTTTCGCTTTAATGGCTTTTTCGCCTTCCTCAATCATTGTATGGGCAAGAACTATGGAAGTAGTGGTTCCGTCGCCGACATTGTCATTTGTTTTGTCCGCGGCCTGTTTGATGAGTTCAGCTCCGAGATTTTCAAATTTATCAGATAAAGAAATTTCCTTGGCAACTGTTACGCCGTCTAAAGTGACTTGCGGAGCGCCGTATCCTTTTTCAATCACAACCGCGCGGCCTCTCGGCCCGAGGGTCATTTTGACTGCTTCCGCCAGGACATCAATTCCTTTTTTAAGAGATGAGCGGGCGTCTTCATTGAATTTTACGAGTTTGGCCATAAGTTAGTAGTTGAAAGTTTATAAAGTTCGTAAAGTCTTAAAGTAATTATTTAAGTATTGCCAGGATGTCTGTTTCTTCACAGACCAGGTAGTTTTTCCCGTCGATTTATATTTCATCCGGACCGTATTTTTTAAAAAGCACCAGATCGCCGATTTTGACTGACATCGGAGCGCGCTGACCGTTATCCAGGAGCTTGCCCGGACCGGCGGCGACAACTCTGCCCTTCATCGATTTTTCTTTTTCCGCCGTATCCGGAAGAACGATTCCGGACTTGGTTGTTTTGACTTCTTCGACCGGCTCAAGAAAGATATGGCTGTTTAATGGCTGCAGATTCATTTGGATAGGTTTTAGTTTTTAGGTGTTAAGTTTTAGAACGCGACCTTGGTATTATAGCAAATTATAGATAATTTTAGGTTATTAGCACTCCTTCGTCAAGAGTGCCAAATATAACAAAAAGATTCTTCCTGAAGTAACGGAATAAAAAAACCGGAGTCATGTCTCCGGTTTATCCGCAAAGAATATATGATCGAGTTCCGATCCCCGCCTCAATGAAGGTGCGTTGCTCGGACGGAAAAATTTCAAAGGATGGAATCTGCTGCCGCATCCGCAATTGAAATTACTTCCGCGACTTGCATAAGCAGGAATATCCATAATCGTATCCTTCAATTTGCCGGTATGGGCTACTTTCGGATCAGCCAGCTTTCTGTGGAACCAGTATCCGAGAACCGGGTCCAGGATGGATTCGGAAGCGGTACATCCTTTGCGGCATGCGCCGAAAAGGAGATACCTGCCTGCCAAAATCCGAAGATGCTGGTCTACTGCCAGAGCGTGGCAGCAGTCGTTGATGAAAACCAGGCGTCCTGAAAATTTACTGAAAATTTTCTTTAAAAATTTATAAAGGATATATTTCCCCGGCCCGATGGACCAGCCGAACTTCGGACTGGTGATTCCATGCCCGACATAATAAAGAAGAATGTCGTCCTCCGGGTATTTCTTAAAAAAAAGCCCGAGCGCGGTCAAAATTTCCGCTGAATTGCCGAATCTCGATCCGCGGAGGAGAGTTATCTGATCATCGCGGAATTTCAGCTGTTTCCGGAGATATCGAATGAGGATTTTCGCCCGATCTATGGAGTTGTTTTTCAGGCAGAAACAATCGACTTCAATATCCTCCTCCCGTTCCAGAAACGGAAGCAGATCCAGGATAAATTTCAAGAATCCGGTCCGCTTAACTTTGACGAGTTTCTTTTCCGGCTCATCATAAACCAGCAGAATCGCGCGTCGCATGAGAAGCTCCGGATCTTTCGATGTTCTCATCTAAAATTAGAGCATCGGAACCGATAAGTCAAAAAATAAAAATCCCGCACGATTTTCCTGTGCGGGATATGTCGGATCATCGGGTGATTTTCCGGAAGGCCTGCCATATGATCTCCGGACATTCCTTTTTGAGCTTTTCCAGCTGGGTATCCTGATCCGTCCCTTCGCTGGTTACGACGATCAGGAAAACTTTCACCGGAGGATACAGATTCGCGTGCCTTATCTGCTTCTCAAAAAGATTGAGATATGCTTCGACCTTGCCGTATGCCTGGACGAGTTTTTCAAATTCCTTCTCATTTCCAAGTGTCCTGAAAAGACCTATATCTTTGGCGATTTTTTGGAATTCTTCCCGGAATACGGAATCATTCGAATAAAGACCCGTCCGGCGGACTTCGCGGAGAACCCGGAAAATATGATCGCGCATTTTTTCCGGCGTTTCAAGGGTTTCGGGATTTCCCCTGCGCAATTTCTCGCCCTTCCGGACGCGATCAAGCCGACGATCCAGGACTTCCCGGCTCAATACGCGGAATGATTTTATCTGTATATAAAGACCGAATCTGCATCCTTTACGGACAAGTATGAAATCTTTCCCCTCCCGATCGCGTCGGCTATTCGGCGGAGTGTGTATGACCTTAAAATAACCCGCTTTCCCCACGAGCCAGTCAAAAAAATTATGGGCGGTTATTTCAGCCATCCTATCGGGATTATTCCTGCAGATCAGGCATCCGTTCAATCTCCCCCCGGCGAATCAAAGTACTTGGCTTAATCGTAACCTTATTCAGAATCCGAATCAATCTTTTCTTAAATCTATCCTTTGAAATTTTCCATACGCTCCTCGATTCTCCGCGTGTCGGGATGAAATTCCAGCTCGTCGTCGTTTATGATCATACGCGGCTTGTATTCGTTTTTCGGATCCCGGCTTTTTTCAATCTTTCTTATTTGGATTTTTTTAAGTTCTTCTTCCAGCCAATTGCCGAAATCACCGGAGAGGATTTCTTCAATCGTTTTTCCGACGATGTTCTTTCCGGAAACTTCATGCCTGGAATCTTCCCCATAAAGTTTCGTAGCTTTCATCCAATGCTGATTAGCGCGGTAGAATCTCTGGATATGCAGAGGATCGCCGTAAATCGGAATCAACTTTGAATAAAGTTCCTGCCAATACGCATTATGAGGCGGTTTCAGCGTATAGCCGTCAGGAGCGACAAAATGATTGAAACAAAGTTTATCCGCAGAATTACCGGGGTGTTTTGCCCATGAACCAAGAAGCTTAAAAATCAGGAAACATAGGAATCTTGCGGTAAAAATCCTTCCATTTCGAACTCCGACGATCACGTCAAAATCAGATTCTTTCCGGATATTTCTTGTCGCTAGCGATCCGGATGCCAGGACAAAATCGACGAAAGGCATGAACTGAAAAGGCCAGATAAGCCCGGTGAATTTCCGCCACTTTTTTTGGTATAAGTCCATTATTGATATTATAACCTGGAAAACAAAAAAGGAGCTTGTGGCTCCTTATGAATCAGCGGCTGATTATATCTCATCCATTATCAGCTCGACTATCTTACTTTTTGCCAAGAGCAATTTTTTAGTTCGCTCATCCCTTAGCTTGAAAAATCTCTCTTTCAACTTAAGGTACAAATCCTTAAGATCCGGAAATCCTTCGACAGTCTCCGTTCTCCCGTCCGCGTATACGTCATAGACAGCCATCGCTTCCGCGTATGCATTGAACTTGTTCACGGAAATATAAGCGCGAAGAGTGACGCGCTTCACCCGGCCGAAAAACAATCGGTTTAGTAATCCGTAATAATCAGATTCCACCTTGTTGAAACAAACGCCGGAAACGATGAATTCGGGAAAATCATCTCCAAGCTTGCCGAACCAGAAATTATATCCAGTACCAGCGAAATCATCTTCTCTGATAGCTTGAGGAAAAACTGAAGACTTGAGCGGACAATCAAGATCGCGCCCTATCTGTTTATCAAAAATACCGCCATCAACCGATTTAACGAGATTCTCAAGAAGAGCATATAGCGCCCGATCCGGAAGCAAAGTCGCAACGGATTTTTCAGTCTCCTGGATAAGATCCTTTATCTCCCTCATCGTCATCGCCTTCCTCCTAATCTGCCAACGTTCTGGATATATTAAAGATTATTTATTGTATGTTGTCAAATAAGAAACTGTCACTCTTCATTTGCCGCTTCCGGCTTTTCCAGAAGATCCGGCTCGATGCCTATGGCGCTGTCGGTTATTTTCAAAACATCTTTGTCTATTTTTCCAAGTTCCTTATAAGCGCTGTTGTACATATTCACTGAAGTCCCGAGGTGCGTGCCGAGTTTTTTCATATATTCTTCATAGCTGGAAAGATGTTTTCCAAGCATCTCCACGCGTTTCCGGATTTCTTTGGCGGATTCTTCAATCTGCAGAGCTTTCAGTCCCTGTAAAACCGTCTGCAAATACGCGAGAAAAGATGTCGGAGAAACTATGATTACGTGCTTGTCTTTGAACGCGTATTGTATGAGATCCTGCGTATTTGTCTTGACTACGCCGATTTTATTTATGAGAAGATCGTAATAAATACCTTCCGCCGGAATGAACATGAAAGCGAAATCCATGGTTCCCTCTTCCGGCTTCACGTATTTGGCGGTTTCATCAATGCGGTTCTTCAAATCCTGCTTGAAAGATTTTTCCGATTCCGCCCTTGTTTCCTCGTCGCGGGCGTCCAGAATCCGATTGTAATTCTCCAAGCTGAATTTTGAATCAATCGGAATTATTTTGTCCTGAACGAAAATTACGGCATCTACGATTGTGCCGTCCTTGAAGGGGTATTGCATCTGATATCTGCCCGGAGGCAAGACATTTTTCAACAGAGTTTCGAGATAATATTCTCCGAGAATTCCCCGCTGCTTCGGATTCTTAAGGATATTCTGGAGATTTTCCAACTGGTCGGCAAAACTGACTACCTGCTTATTTGTTTCATCAAGCTTAGTGAGTTTTTCCGTGACGTCGCGGATGATTTTGGCGCTTTCACTATATTGCATCTGCATCGATCGCGTTGATTCGCCGAGTTTGGAATCCAGAGTCCGGCGCAGATCCTGCAATTGATTCTGCATCAGTAAAAATGACTGATCATTGTTATTTTTAGATTCCGGCTGGAGATTTTTTATCGCCAGATACAGAAATACGAAACCGGCAATGATTGCCAGTAAAATCAGTACAGTCGAAAAATCCATAATATTGATATTATAGCATCAAAAAAATAAAAAACCCCGTTGCCTGAAACGGCGCGGGGGTCGATCGGATATCACATCGGAATTCCGAAATAAATGAATATAGCTTTTGAGCACCACATTGATGCTTCAATCAGGATGGCATTGATGCCCAGTATCTGCAGTAACGGATAGGTCAGGACGGCGACGGCCGCCGCCAAAACCATCAGCGCCAATATTTCATTCAGTTTCCTGTTTTTTTCATCTGGCATAAACGCCTCCGGATTCCGCCGGAATTCCGGATAGAAAGAAAAGCTTCTGAAGTTCCTGGTTTCCGGAAACCACTGGCTTGCTGTCCAGATTATCTCTGCAGACATAGGGATCGTAGAAATTGCCGTATTTCCAGCTTCGAATCGCCGTTGAAAGAAAATTATGCACATATCCAGAATGAGTAGCCGGTAGCGGAGAAATCAGCAGATTTTCACCTGAATGAGATTCAAGGGCGCTTATGCCGGCTCCGCCATAGCAACAGCAGTTCAAAAAGATCAAATTGCCGGAATGAAGCGCGAAAGTGAGCCGCATCTCATCATAAGCCAGCGCTTCATTGTCTCTTTCCCCACTTAAAGCCCAGCCACTCTCCTGTCCATGCCCGATGTAGACGAGACACAGATCTTCGTCCTGATGCTCCAACAGGATGCTTTCGATTTCCTTTTTTACGGAAGCTGCGTCCTTCAGATTATTGACGCCGAAATGGAGATTGATCATGGCGTCACGGCCGATACCGAGATTTTTTTCCAGAGAATCGCAAAAATTCGAGGTATCCCGCAGGAATCTTCCTGCGTTTGCGTCTGCTATATCTATCGGGCTTGGCGCCGCAGTCACGATGACGAACATCATCAGTCCCTCCTCAATTTTCAATGTTGCTAACAATCTAACCCATTGAAAATTAAATTACCAGATGTTTTTACTTTAAAGTCGGTCTGGGATAATATATAGGAGTCAGTTTCACAAAAATATGTCCTTATTTGATTACAATAATGTCGAAGAGTTTAAAGAGCAGGCCGGATACACGATTGACGGTAAATGGTATCCCCGCGTGACAAAAGTTCTGGAAATCAAATCCAAGCCGGCTCTTTATTGGTTTTACGGTGAAGCTCCGAGTTACAAAGCTGCAAAAGAAATAACGGAAAACTCCGCCAAAGAAGGAACAGCGGTCCATGAGGTTGTGGAAAAACTGATGATCGGAGAATCTCCTGAAATTCCGGCGGCCATCGCGCCGGCAGTCCGCAGTTTTCAGAAGTTTTTCCTGGAAAATGCAATTGATATACGTCCGGAGCATGTCGAACGGCGGATTTTCCATCCGCATCACCGCTATGCCGGCACAATTGACACGCTGGCGACGATCGGCGGAAAATTCGGCGTCCTGGACATCAAGACCTCCCAGGCCATCTATCGTGATTACAATCTGCAGACTTCCGCATATATGGATGCACTTATCCCGGAATTTCCGAATCTGGAAACCCGCTGGATTCTCCGAATCGATCAAGTTCATACCTGTCTGAAATGCGGCGCCACCATGCGGCCGAAAGGCGGACGCAATAAAGTCCGCAGAGGAAAGAAATATCCCTGCTCCGGCGAGCACCAGTGGTCAGAACTGACAGGGATCACCGAAATCCAGGAATTTCCGGACTGGAAAAATGATTTCCAGGCGTTTCTGGGAGCAAAGAAATTGTGGGAATGGGAAAACGAAAAATGGTTGAAGTTATCAGGATATTACGATTAGTTGAAAGTTCATAAAGTCCGTAAAGTCTATAAAGTAGGTTTTATTTATTGCTAATAAGTTCTTTAAGCGATGAAATTTTTATAGCTCCAGATATAATGTCGGAATTTTGCGTCAGCCAAAAAGTTTTCATATTTGCCCGGACTCCGGCGATTGCTCCTGCCCGCCCATCATCTATTGCTATGCAATTTTCTGGTTGAACATTTAAACGTTTTGCCGCCAATAGAAAAACATCGGGCTCCGGCTTGCCATGTGCTACTTCGTCGGCAGATGCCAGCCCATTAAATAAACTCTCTAAACCGGTCTTTCCCAAGCAAGTTCTTATCCATTCAAGAGGTGAAGCAGATGCGATTGCGAGCGGTATATTTTGATTGCGTAATTCCCGCACTAATTCCTCTGCAAAAGATAGTAATTCAATAGGTTTTTGAGCTGCCATTGAATACATTATCTCCCATTTATTTTTTAACAACTTATGCGGGTCATGACTTGGCGCAAGCTCCTTAAAGACTTCAAGTGTATGAACGCCGGAAAATCTTTCTGAAATTGAGTCCGCAGTCAAAGAAATTCCGTATTTCTTCAAAACCTCAACCTCAGCTACTGCGTGAAATTCGCTTTGCGTTCTCACTAAAGTACCGTCCAGATCAAAGATATAAGCCTCGGGTTTCGTCATATATTATATAACTCAACCAAGGCAACATTTTGCTACAAATTTCTAATTTTAGATCTGGATCCCGGCTCGTAGGCCGGGATGACATCTCTTCGGATGCCACTTGCGACTTTACAGACTTTTTACTTTTAACTACCCATCTTCTGTATTAAGATAGGCGCGGGATTTTCCTGCTTTGCATAAAGATAACCGAGACCGAAGCTCAAAGAAGACAATATAAATAACATCAAAAAGACGGCGGTTTTATGGGATTTAATGGATTCAATGAATGTTGACATATTTTTTTAAATACTATAAACTAATCACTAATAACTATCAACTAAACTATGGCACATACTAAATCGACCGGCGCAGCGCATAACGCGCGTGAGTCGGAATCAAAACGGCTTGGAGTAAAGAAATCGGACGGTGAAATGGCCACTGTCGGCCAGATTATAATCCGCCAGCGCGGAAGCAAATATTCTCTCGGCGAGAATGTGAAGCAAGGCGCAGATGACACAATCTACGCCATGAAAAACGGCAAGGTGAAATTCACCCGATCCAAAAAGATCCGCTTTGACGGATCCCGCAGATTGACCACCGTAGTCAGCGTACTCTAAAAAACTGCCCTTGCTGGGCAGTTTTTTATTTATATCCAACTTTCAAAGCCGACCCGAGTCGGCTCCCCGACTTTGGTCGGGGCTTTATGGACTTTAAGACTATTTCTTCGTCATCTCCTGCAATAAAACCTCTTTCGCCTTTTCCAATTGGCTATCTAATTTATTTTTGACATCCTCATCGCTGATTTCAACCTTATAATCAGGGACTAGTCCGTCTTCGCTTATTATTGTGCCGTCCGGAAGTACCCAATTTGCAATTGTAAGCTTGATCTTTGAATTATCGCTCAAGCTCCGGAGTTCCTGAACCGTCCCCTTTCCGAAGGTATTTGCCCCAATCAGTTTGGTTCCGCGAATTGCGCGAAGAGCTCCGGCCAGGATTTCCGATGCTGAAGCAGACCCTTTATTGACGAGAATGACCACTGGGGCGTCTTTAAGCGCCTGATTTCCGTCAGCGCGGAATACGTCTCCTGTTCCGCTGCGGAATTTTTCACTTACCACTATCTCTCCTTTGTTTACGAACCAGCCGGCCAGATTGATGGCGACTTCGAGAAATCCTCCGGGATTATTCCGGAGATCAAGAATCAATCCCTCCGCTCCGTTAAGAGATGCTCCGAGAACCTCCTTATAAAATCCGAGCGGCGCATTTTGATTAAACGCAAACAGGGAAATACGAGCCATTTTCTTACCGCCGAATTCTATGAATTCAGTTTCCAGCGTCGGAATGACTATGTTCGCCCTGACGATTTTGAAATCCTCCGTCTTTTCCCAGCCGTCCCTGAAAACCGTCAGCACTACGGCGGTTCCGATTTCCCCGCGTATTTTTTTAACCGCCTCATTGACATCCAAACTGTCAGTCGGTTTTCCGTCGATTCCGAAAATCTTATCCCCGGCCTTGAGCCCTACGGCTTCCGCCGGATTTCCCTTGAGCGGAGCGATGACCACAAGCTGTTTGTCCTTGATGCCGATTTCCGCCCCTATTCCTCCGAAATTGCCGACGACATCCTCCTCGAATTTCTTGGAATCTTCCGGCGGAAGAAAAACAGTATGAGGATCTCCGAGCGACCCGGTCAGTCCTTTTATCGCTCCATAAATCATATCCTGATTTTTGGCATCCTCGCCGTTCAGATGTTCATTGCGGAGAATGTCCCAGGCCTCCCAGAATGTTCCGAAGTCCACTGATTTTTCCTGATCCGATCCGATATTTTCAATATTCCTGACCTCAACCGATTTCGGATGCGAACGACCGAGCTCATATCCGAAATAAAAAGTTCCGATACCCATAAGGGCGATTGCGATGAAAATGCCGGTCAAAAACGGTATCTGATCCGGATATTTTTCCTTGAATTGCCTTAAGTTCATAGCGGTTATCCTCTTATTCTACCCGAAATTCCATTTTCTGCAAAAATTCATATTTGACGCCGTCACGGGACATGCGGGACTCCATGAGATCTAAGGTCGGAGCGATGAATGAATGACTGAACGGAACGTCAAGCGGTGGAAGATTTTCCGCGGACATGAATTTAGCAAGGGTCACGTGGATATTGAACTGCCGGTGCTCTTTGCCGAAAACCACGCCATTATCGACAAGATCATCCTCGAGACGGTCCTTCAGCTCCTGCAGGGATCTTGAAGATTTGACCGAACCGTTCAGCCAGATCATCCGCGGCGTTCCACTTCTGGGTCCGTAAGTGATTCCGGAAAAAACTATTTCCGGAGCGTCGGAATCATCAGATGTTTTCTTCATGGAATTCAAAATCTTGCTTACGGCTGCATCTTCTTGCTGGCCTAAAAATACGACAGTCACATGCCATTGTTCAGGATCGACAAAACGGACATCATCCGTGAATTGATAGCGGACCTTTTCCAATTCCCTGCTTACGGCCTTTTTCAGGTCTTCAGGGATGTCCAGTGAAATGAATAGACGTCTTTTCATTGTTGAGATAGGTTCTAATATATCATACAATAAAACTAACCTTCATATATGAACACGATGAAAGACATAAACCGCGACTACCTGAAGACACTGCAGGAGCGTGCCAAAAAATCCCGAGTTTATAAGCCGTATCAATCGACAGGACTTGCTCTGGCCGAAATCCTTGAAGACCAGGAACATAAGGCGCTGTATATGAGAATGGCGAAAATCTATGACGGCAATGAACTTGTCCGCATAGCCAAAGACCTTGCCGAACGGAAAAATGTGGACAATAAAGGCGCTTATTTCATGACTCTAGTCAAAAAACTTAAGGAAAAGGAAACAGGTAGTGAATTAGTCAGTTAGTTCTTGGTTAATTCGCACGACCCAATCAACCAACTAACCAAGTTACCAATAAACTAACGATGACTCAACACGGAATCTGGACAATTGACGATAAAAACGAAACAAAACTCCTCCGTAAAAAAATGGCGGAGTTTGATTTCAAAAAAAATTCCAAAAAAGATATACAGGAGCTGGTCCGGAAAATGCGGGAAACCATGAAAAAAGCTAACGGCATAGGATTAAGCGCCAATCAGATCGGATTGGATATGCACGTTTTCGTGGCCCAGGCCGAAGGCAAATTCTATTCGGTTTTCAATTCAAAAATCACCAAACTTTCAGACGAAGCCGCGAATATGGAGGAGGGATGCTTGAGTGTTCCTGAAATTTTCGGGAAAGTCGTCCGGCCGGCGAAAGTCGTTCTGGAAGGATGGGATAAGAACGGCAAAAAATTGAAAATAAAGGCCTGGGGTCTGCTGGCCCGCATATTCCAGCACGAAATGGATCATCTGGACGGAAAACTTTTCATCGATAAGGCGAAATATCTGCATAAGTACCAAGTGGTTAATTAGTCGATTAGTTAAATTGTTAAATAGTAAAATGCATAAATCAACAAATTAACCAACTAACCAATCAACTAAGTAACTAAAATGCGCTACATTTTTTTCGGAGGACAGGAATCGAAGTTCGCGGAGATAATCCTGGAAGAACTCATCAACGCCGGTCTTCCGCCGGTCGCCTCGATCAGGAATGCGAAAGCTCCGCTTGATCCGGAATATCTGAAATCACTGGGTGCGGATTTTTTTCTTGTCGCCGCCTTCGGGAAAATACTGAAAAAAGAAATATTGGATATCGCCCCGAAAGGGACAGTCGGAGTCCATCCTTCCCTGCTCCCGAAATATCGCGGCGCTTCACCTATCCAATCGGCGATTCTGAACGGCGAAAAAGAAACCGGAACATCGATATTCCTGATAGATGAAAAAGTTGATCATGGCCCGGTCATAGCGATGGAAAAAATTCCGATCGATCCGGATGACACATACGCCACATTAGAAAAAAAACTCGCGCGGTTGAGCGCCGATCTGCTTACGAAAAGCATGGGGAAATGGTTCGAAGGACAGCTGAAACCGGAAGATCAGGATGACTCAACGGCGACATTCACGAAAAAATTCACCTCTGATGACGCAAAGATCGATTTCAAAAACGGCGATCAAAAAGATGCCTGGCTGAAAATCAGGGCGCTGAATCCTGAACCGGGCGCATTTTCAATACTCCATTCGGAAGACGGAAAGATTCTCCGGATAAAACTTCTAGAAGCGGATTACGTCGACGGTAAACTTTCGCTCAAAAAAGTTCAGCCGGAAGGAAAAAAACCAATGGATTACAGATCCTTCCTGAACGGTTACAAGAATTTTCTCCAATAAAAATATCCCGTCTGAACGGGATATTTCATTTTTTATTCGGATTTTACCGCCGCCTCCGCCTCATTTTTCTTCAAAGTGTCTATGGCTTGTACGACAGTAGAATCATCTTTCATATTCTCCCAGAAAACAACCTGATTCTTCGGGACATACATCGTGTCTTCAGGTCCATGAAGCTCGTTTCCGAGCTTTATGAGGGTGATCTGCTGCGGCTGATCCGAAGAAGGTTGAAGCTGTTGTGAGACCTGGAGATAATAGATATCCGCCATTTTCACGTAATCACGGTTGACTTCCTTAAGATGGCCGAAATAGACCTGCCCATTTGTAAGGAACATCGCTTGCCACTTTCCTCCGCTTACCATAGGAAAAGTCAGCGATGGCATCGCGCCAAAAGAAACAAGGACTTGCCATATTACAACCGCAGTGAGCAGCGCTACTAACCAGCCATTTGCGCTTCGGGGGCAGCGCTCCATGCAAAATTTTTTCACTTTATTAAAATGGGATTCTTGCGGCGTTTCTTCTGCGTTGTTAATATTTCCTCCCATATTTCCAGTTCCGCGCCTTTGCGGATTGACATCTATGAATCTGTTCATGGTTTTTTGATTAATTGTGTTAATTTTTACTTATAATCGGATAACAGTAATTATAGCACAGCCTGATTCAATGCAAAATTTCAATTTCACCAGAACTAGAACCGTCGCCTACTGCGCGGATGCGGTCATCAACGTATCGGATTTGTCTTTTAAAAGCTGCTTTTCGGCAAATTCCCAATTGATCAGCTTCCAGAACGCGCTTATGTAATCCGCTCTGGCATTCCGGTAGTCTATATAATAAGCATGCTCCCAAACATCCAGCGCCAGTAACGGCCTATCTCCGTCCTTAATCGGCGTATCAGCGTCATGCATTCCTTTGATCTCCAGCTTTCCGGATTTATTCATGAGAAGCCAGGCCCACCCGCTTCCGAAATGCGTGAGTCCGGTTTTAGTGAATTCTTCCTTGAATTTCTCCAATGATCCGAAAGAATCGCCGATCGCCGATGCGATCTGATTTCCGGGAACCGGTTCAACCGCGCCGGAGTTCGGCTTCATGCAATGCCAATAAAAAGTATGATTATAAGCCTGCGCGGCGTTATTGAAAAGTCCGGCCGCATCGGCTCGCTTTACGATTTCTTCAATGGGCATGTTTTCATAATCAGTTCCGGTTATCAGCTTATTTAGATTGTTTATATAAGCGGCATGATGCTTGCCATAGTGATACTCAAGCGCTTCTTTTGAAAGATGCGGGGCCAATGCATCAAGAGCGTACGGAAGTTCCGGAAGTATAAATTGTTTCATTGTATTTGAATTATATCATAAACTATTTTAGAATATCTTCAGAAGGTTCATATTCCGGGATCGTCCCTCGGCCGTAGCCTATGGGCGAGGCTAATGGTAGGAATCACAGTCGACCTATGGGCGAGGCCCTCGGCCGTAGCCTATGGGCGAGGCTACTGTTAGGACAAAATAACATATCATTGTATGCAGTGTGTATATGTTTTAAAAAGTTTAAAAGATGGCAATTTATATGTCGGTTGCACAAAATATTTGACTGACAGAATTGAAAAGCATAATTCAGGAAAAGTTTTATCTACAAAAAATAGGAGGCCGCTGGCGTTGATTTACAGCGAAAATTATGAGAATGTATATGAAGCTTTTAAGATTGAAAAGTTCTATAAAAGCGCCAAGGGAAAGCGGGCTCTTCTAGTCAAGATGAAATATTCCGGGATCGTCTAATGGTAGGACATGCGCCTCTGGAGCGCAGAATTGGGGTTCGAATCCCTGTCCCGGAACACTTCGGCAAGTTAAGTGTAAATAAATAAAAGCCGCCTTAGGAAAATAAATTCCAGAGGCGGCTGTGATGAGTTTTTCTTTTTAAACCAAACTGCGGCCGATAATGCACCTGATGATGAATCAGGCCGTTGACACTTAGGGTTAAGGGATTAAGCAAGAAGCGTCCGGTATCGCCATAAAACAAAGCAAGCCGCGATTTGTCTGCCTTGAGATGCACGATTTTTGCTTCCAATGCTTCGCATTCTTGTTCGCTTTCTCTCAGCCAGCGTTCAGTAATGTTTTTTGACTTGCATGCAGGATTTTTAATTTGATCTCGATAGTTTCTGCAGCGTTCCATCGCCATGTTAAGGGCTCGCTTGTAATGAGAGATCGTTTTTTCCACAAGACAATTTCCATCAATAACGTAAAGCTGATAACCGGGGAAATTTTTACGAAAAAGACCGATTACAAATTCAATACGATTATTCGGAAGTTTGTATAAATACCGGTTGCCAGTGCGATTAACTGACTGGACTTGTTGGATCAATAGACTCCTTTTTTCCATAATTGAGAAGCCGATTGTCATCACGTGCCTTCTTTTGTAGTAAACGAGATAAGCGAACACCCCATCAATGTATGTCCGGCTATATTTGGAGTATCCGAATTCATTGAAATGAGTGGAGTAATCCAGTCGGATTTCAAAATCAGGGTTTTCTATGAAAGAAAATCTGCGGATATTATCATACGCATCAACTGCTTGATTCCAAGTCCCTTTATTCATGCCCCATCTCCACATGGAACTCTGAATTTTCCGCATTATTTCATAGCGCGCATCTCTTTCAAAAATCTCATTAACGGACTGATCCATCATAAGTATGGATGAGTGGTGGAGCTTACATAATTCTTCAAAAGAAAATTCAGAAAATATCCGAATCGGTAATTTATAATACTCTTTTAAAAATGAAAAGTTTTCACCGAAGCGTTCCAAGATGTAATGATCCCATGGGCTAAGTTTCTTTTCTATATCGTTGATAGTATCTAGCGGGTTTTTGGCATATTTTGAACCCACTTTGCATAATTCTCCCGAAAGAGAGCGTAGCTTAAGTCCCTTCATTACTCCTCCATTATTCAAAATTTCAAAGATAAACTATGCATAGAATAAGTTTTTATTAAAGAAATGTCAATAATTAGAATTCCCACCTATCAAATACTCGGCAGTCAAAAAATAAAAAAACTCGGCAGAAGCCGAGTTTTAGATTTCAAAGATCAGCCATCTTGGCTGAAAATGAGCCGAGCATATAGATGATTCCATTACCATCTTTTGTTTCAAATTCAATAAAAAGACCATCTTGATCATCCCAATTAATCGAATCAGTCAGCGCATGAAATTCTTCAATAACCTTTCCGTCTTTGGCCAGGATAGTTATCCTGGTCATATCAGGGTCGAGTTTTTCTTCAGAAGGAACTCCTAGCCGGTTATCCGGCTCACACGCTGATCTTCCGAAAATAAAGAATAAAATTATGACTATGCAGGTGAATGCGATTGAAAAAAACACAAACGGATGAGTTGATACGAAACTCCAGATTGCGTTCATTCGTCCCCTCCCTGAATGATTTGATTTACTAGAAGATAGTATGCGATAAATAATCGATTTATGCAAGTCCGAGATTTTTCAAAAAATCCCGCAGTTCAATGCCCTCGATCTTCCTCCATTGGCCGTCCTTCAAGTTGCCTAGTCTGACGCTCATGATTCTAACGCGCTTCAGGTCATTGGTCACATAGCCGAAAGCCGCGCACATCCGGCGGATCTGATGCTTTTTACCTTCGGTCAGGACTATATTGAAGCTTTTCTCGGAAGTCTGCCTGACCTTCGCCGGCTTTGTTTTGTATCCCTCGATGTCGATTCCGGTTCCTAAATGCTTCAAGAAATGCTTTTCAATCGGCTTATTGACGCGGACAATATATTCTTTTTCATGATCATATTTCGGACTCAACAATCTGTCGGTAATCCGACCGTCATTGGTAAGCAGGATCAATCCATGAGAAGAACGGTCCAAGCGGCCAATAGGAAAAACCGGAACGCCGACATTCACGGCGTCCAGAATCTCGTCCTGATCGTCTTCCGGACTGTGCGTTACGACTCCGAGCGGTTTATTGTAAGCGACATAGACGAGCTCCTTGATCCTTTCTGTCACCCGCTTTGAAACTTCCACTTTGTCGGTCTCGTTGACCTTGTCGCCGAGCTTTGCAACGCGGCCGTTTATTTTGACCTGACCGACCTGAATAAGCCGGTCGGCTTCCCTCCGGCTTGCGTATTTATTCAGCGCAAGATACTTGTTTATTCTCATCGGAAATTCCATATTTGAGAGTAGAATTCAAACTAACATCAAGCTTAGAAGCTTAAATTTGAGTCAATTCCTAGGAAAGACAACGAGCTCGTGGTAATAACCACAGCGAGGAGGAATGACGACGAAATTGGCCAAATTTATTCTTCCCTTTGGGTGAACCGATTCCCACCAATCCTCTTCGTTGCTCGTCACTTATGTATCAATGAGATACACTTCGCTTCTTGCGCCTTGAATCTTGGCGATAATCGGACTCACTAAATTGATGCTAGTTTGGATTCTACTCTCTTATAATAGCCGAAAATGCAGTATAATGATAGAACATATCCAATATGCTCATAGATGATGTGACGATAAAAGTCAGGGCCGGAGCCGGCGGACGCGGAGCCGTAGCTTTTGATAAAAATAAAATGGCAATCGGTCCGGCCGGCGGAAACGGAGGCGACGGAGGAAATGTCGTCTGCGAAGGAGTATCTGACTTGAGCGCCTTGAATCATTTCCGGCACAAGAAAGATCTGAATGCCAGAAACGGCGAAGACGGACGAAGCCAGTTCCGCGACGGTACGACCTCCGAAGACCTGATTCTGAAAGTTCCGGTCGGAACGGTCATTCACAATGCGGAAGCCGGCACTGATGAGGAAATCACAAAAATCGGCCAGCAGATCCGCGTCGCCAAAGGCGGACACGGAGGAAAAGGAAATTATCTTTTCCGCGGACCGAAAAGCACAAGCCCGAAAAGATTCCAGTTCGGACTTCCTGGAGAAACTGCGACATTGCGGCTTGAACTGAAACTCATCGCCGATGTCGGCCTGATCGGTTATCCGAATGTCGGCAAATCCAGTCTCCTGAACGAGCTGACCCGCGCCCAGAGCAAAGTCGCCAATTACGCATTCACAACACTTGAGCCGAATTTGGGAACTTTCTATGAACTTATTCTGGCTGACCTGCCGGGATTGATTGAGGGAGCTTCCGCGGGGAAAGGTCTCGGCATAAAATTCTTAAGACATGTCGAAAGGACGAAAATCCTATTCCATATAATTTCCGCGGAATCGGAAAATGCCGTGAAAGATTACAAGTCCATCCGGAAAGAGCTCGGCGCATACAATAAGGAGCTTCTGAATAAGGAAGAGTACATCTTTGTCAGCAAAACCGACGCTGTACCGGAGAAAGACCTGAAATCCAAAATCGCCAAACTGAAGAAACTCAATTCGAAAGTGGATGCCATTTCCATTTATGACCTCGACAGCATAGAGAGAGTGAAAAAAATACTGAATAAAATAATCAAATCCAAGAAAATATAGGTATGCGAACGGACGAATTCAAGATACGAAATAGACAAAAGAAATTTCAGCGTCGTGGAAAAATAAAAGCCCCCGTTTCCGGGGGCAAAACATCAGACATCTCCGCTTTTTTCAGATAGCGGCAATTGAATCTGCTTAGGATGCAAGCTATCGTCGAAAGCCGTGAATCCGAATGACAGCATTGCCGCTTCATAAAATCTGGGAAGCATCTTCTCGAAAATAGCGCGATCCTCTCTGCTTGCCACGGCGAGAATAGTGCATCGTTCCGGTGCGCCGTGGCTTCGAAAATGCCTGCTGACAAGCTGGACTGTATTTTCCTCCTCCGTTGACCGGAAAACCGCGCAAAATTCCTTCTCCGGATCGCGCTCCGGATCATATCCGCTGACAAGAACCGACAAGTTATCGGGAAATCTTTCGCATACTATGTGCATGCCGTCCTCCGTATGAAAAGCTGGATGAATTATGCATGAAAATAGGCAAAAGGTCAATCACTCTTCCCGCCAGATTAATCAGTATTTTTTTCTGAAAAAATCGCGCTGGCCTGTCTTGCCATCCGGTTGTAACGGTTATCGGGAACAAAATCTCCGGAGATTCTGCGCCGGACAAAAACCCAGCCGTCCCGATCCGGCATGAATACGAGATCATGATGCAGAATCTTCTCCGCAGCTCCCGATTTCCCGGAAATCTTAAAATATTTCAATCTGACCCAAATGGCCGCGCCGAATTCATCCCTGATGACTTTTTCCACTTCGATGAGCCAATCATTCAATCCGGATACTCCGCTCATTTCAGCCGCCTTTGATAGGAAAACTGATCATAGGATACATATCCGGATCGGATTTTTCAATACTCCGCTTATAGTTGACATATTTCATATTGTATGCTATGCTATTTAAGTTATTTGAAATATGTACTGCCGGGAAGCGAGAAATGCGCAGGGTACCCCCTTCTTATTTCTCGCTTCCCGGATTAGCCGCGGAAAATCCTGGAAGCGCTCCACCGGCCATACAGGCCAAAAGGAGGCACGAAAGTGCAACTGACTAAGCGTCAAAGGCGGCCTCACGGAATGCCCTTATAAGGGGCAGTGCTTGGAAGACAGAATCGGGTTAATCGAACAAGATTCCCGAGGACGTCGACAACGCAGAGCAGGCGCAAGCCGACCTCTGATTGAAAAACAAGCGCCGTGGGGCCCGATTTTCCGGGGCCCGAACCGAGAAGCGAATCAGCGGATTCAAAAGATTCGCTTATCCGCTCCTCGGGACGGACGCACCGCCAACCAACCCGTGGTGCGTGAATAAGAAAGAGAAACAACCGGCAGCGACGTAAGTAACCCTTGCCGGACCGCAGAAACAGCGCAGAGAGAAATGGATCCCCGAGGGCCAAATCTCAAAGCGCATGACTGCGGTCCGGCAAGGGCCTTTTTTTCCTGATGCCGTAAATCAATCACGGAGGACAAATGCGGCTGAACAACACGATGATCTTCACCGGAGGATGTCTCATAGTCGCAAGCGTCGGAGTAGTCGAGAACGGCCACTTCATGCTAAGCATGGCTTTGGCGATGGTCGGATTCGCAATCCTGTTCTTCTCGGAGGAGCAGCACCGGAATCCGGCCTGGATCAAGCGCCAGATAAAGTACCTCATCTGGAAGTATTGCCCGTAACAACGGCCTGCTTCCTGAAGCCACCCCTGAAAAGGTGGCTTTATTTTTTAAAAGCGGTTCGAATCGGGGATTCTGAATGTGTTTGAATAAACAATGCGGAAGTTGTAATCTGATTTCAGAACATAAAACGATGAAGATGCAATGCCCAGAAAGACATTCCGGGAAAGCTTCTCCTGCACCCATTGCGGGAAAATGGCAAAAAGGGTTTTCGAAATATTTTTCCAGCCGAAAATGATGGCGGATGACGAACGTTTTTTTACGGAACCCAGAATAACCCCGTATATCATCCTCGACTGGTGGGCCTGCGCTAATCAAAAATGCCGGAATTGGTTCAATAGCTATCCCAATCTTAGCCGCTGCCCGGTCTGCCATAACTGGTCAGTGTCTTTTTCCCTGGAAACTGAAAATAAACACTGGCGATGCCTGAAGACGAAGGACTGCGGCTGGTCTTTTTCAATAATCGTCAGAGACTGATCCCCTGTTTTATGCGGGGGATTTATTTTAACCTAGAAGCTGAAAAGTAAAAACCGCCCGAAGGCGGTTTTTACCGGTAGCTAATAAGCCGGATTCTGTCTCACCCGAAAATTTTTAATGTTTTAGGGTGATGATAACAATTTATCTTGCTTTCGGATTGCTCCAAAAATCTTTGCGTCACTCCCCGATTTTACTCGGAGCACGGACTTGCACTTAATAAGGATTTAGCCGTTTCACCTCTGCTTTGTATCCCTATGGCAGAGTTAAACCTTCAACGTTGGGATGGGGTTCGTCTGACTCTTTCGGGTCAGACCGTCACTGCTCGCACCTCTGCATTACTGCCGGTAGCCGTTGGCTACTACTTTTTTTGAGTCACTTAAGGCGACAAAAAGTGTCCGGACTTTCCTCTCCGACTTTCGCCGAAGCTGTTATCTAAGCTACCGAAAATACTATAGCATATTTCTAAAGTATTGACAATAACAGTTGAATATTTCAAAGTATCTTTAATGAAACCCGAGATCTGCAGGATTGTCATCGCCGGAAATCCGGCCCACTTCCCCGCCGGCTGATTCAAATTCCTTTCTCAACTTGGCAACTTTATCCGCCAGCTTTACCGTCGCCACCGGCATTTCATTTCTTCTAATAAGTCCTTTTGACCAAAAATCAATGACTAATTTACTGTCACCGAATATATTTTTAATATCGTGCTTGATTGCATATTTCAATGCATACTGACACGCCATAAGTTCTCCATAATTATTGGTAAACTCTTTTCCTAGTAAATGCTTTCCGTGCCTGTTGATCTTGGATTTCGCCAAAACTTTATGGAGCAGGTCTTTGCCTAATTCGTCAGTAACGCTAATCTCAACGCCATTTCCCCGCCCTGTTCCCGCATCAAAATAAACTCCGGAGATTAAGCTGACTTTCGACTTTATGGACTTTAAGGACTTTCGACTATTCACCTCATATCTTGCTCCTCCGCGAAGCCACTCTTCGGCATCTGAATGTGACGCAAATCCGCGGAACCGTGCATCGCGACCGGAAACTACTTTCTCGCAATCCTTCCAATTATCGCAAATACCCTGCGCGCCGGTTGCCAAGCGATAGGCGTAATATTTTTTCCCGGATTTCATAATGAATTGAAATACTTTTCCATCGCATCTTTAAATTCTTTTTCCTTACCGCCCTTCAGGCGGAAGCCGGCGGCTGTCTTATGCCCGCCAAAACCCATAAACAAATCTTTACTGCTATTCATCGCTTCAACAAGATTAAATCCTGATCCGAACGGAGCGCGGGATGATCCCTGAAAATAGTTTTCCTGTTTTTTATATACAAATAAAGGAATTTTAATTTTTTCAACAAGCGCCTCTGAAATTGCCCCGATCATACCACTCGCAAGCGATGGGACATCTGCTCTTAATATTATAACCTTGGACTTCTCTCGCTTATATTGAGCCTCCCCAATACTTACATATTTATTGATATATGCGGATATTTTTTTATGCCGGTCATTCAATATTTTCGCATATTTAGCGCCTTCTTTTTTGCTCCGCGCCATAAATAAACGGTACATTTCATTCTTTTCGTTGCTCAATCTAGGGAAAAATCTGCTGATAAGCACGCTCATCACTTTCTCTTTAGTAATATTTTCATCGTCAGCCAAGTGAAGCAACTCTTGCAGTCCGGGACGGGCATGCGCATTTATGAGATGAATTCCTCGATCGATATATTTGCTGTTATAATCATCCAATTTTATGCGGTCCGCAATCATGGCAAGAGTGAAGAGGTCGAGCTGGCGCTCTAATCGGCTTAAATCCAAACCTTGATTCAGATAAAAGAATTCAAAAAATTTATAAGCCACGCCGGATCCGCACCAATTTTTATACGGGTAACTGTCTCCGGATTGAAGATGATTGATAAGTAAAGCTGATAATTTTCCGGTACCGGTCAGATGGTGGTCGAAAAGAATAATATCAAACCCCATATTATCCGCCATCTTTACCTTATCGTAATCAGCTGTTCCAAAATCTACGCCAAGAATCAGAGAAACCATCTTTTTCTTCAGAAGCTTCAAGTGCGTAGGATTGAAGCTACGGTCAAATTTCTTTTGCCGAGGAAGAATGACTGTCAGATTTTTCGCCTTAAAACCGGCGCCGAGTAATCCTTCACGAATTATGACAGAGCCGGAAATGCCGTCCGGATCATAATCACCCCAGATACCGATATTTTCCCCGCGTTTTTTCGCGAGCAATATGCGGGCTATGGCTTTATCGGTATTTTTGAAAGTTTCCATTATTTTAACGATTCTATGCCGGGAAGCTTTTCCCCTGCAAGAAAATCCAACATGGCGCCGCCACCGGTTGAGATAAATCTGACTTTTTTATCCAGTTTCATTTTTTTCAAAAACATCACAGTCTCCCCTCCGCCGACGATCGCGTTCTTTTTGCGGGTAATGCATCTTGCGATTGCTTCAGTTCCGCCCCGAAATCTTCTGTCTCCGATATCGCCGAGCGGACCGTTCCAAATCACGGTCTTCGCTCCTTTTATTATTCCGCAGAATTTTTTGACAGTTCCCGGACCGATATCGCGGATTGCATTGCCGTCTTTTTTTAAATCAACCGGCGGAATAAGTTTCCGGTTGTTGAATTCTCCGATGACATCATCCGTAAGAGCGCCTCCGATAAGAAAAGCGGATGTCCTCGATTTAAGATTATCGAATATGCGTAATTTATCCTCAATCTTCAAACCGCCGAGAATTACAACGAGCGGCTTTTTCGGATTTTTAATGACCTGTGTCAGCTGAATGATTTCCTCCTCAAGTTCAAGTCCGGCATAGCTGGGCAAATGGGAAGTTATGGCCGCTACGGAAGCGTTCGCCCGGTGGGAAACCGCAAAAGCGTCATTTATATAGATATCCCCCAATCCGGAGAGATGTTCCGCCAATACCGGATTGTTTACTGACTCGCCATCCAAAAACCGCAGATTCTCAATGAGAAATACCGATCCTTCCGGAGATGACCTCACAAGCTCTCCAATCTCCTGAAATCGGAAATGAGGGATAAAAACCACCTTTTTTTGGATTTTCCGGCTTAGAATTCCGGAAATCGGCTTCAAGCTCAAAGAAGCGTCAAATCCCTTCGGCCTCCCTTTATGGCTTAAAATGACCACTGACCTGCATCTGGCCGTAAGAAATCTGATCGTCCTCAAGCTGGCATCCATGCGCCAATTATCTTCGGTATTGAAATCCAGCCGTAAAAGGCAGATTTTATCTTTCAACTCCCTCTTCTTCATTTTGCTCAAAAATCTCATTCCATTAATTATATCTGAAAATTCACCCGATTAAAATTGGAGAGAGTCGGAATTTCGAGTATAATATCATTATGAGCCGCCCTAATGATAAGAAAAAAATTGTCGTCCTTGGCGCAGGATTCGGAGGGCTTAAAGCCGCGCAGGTTTTAAGCAGCGGCATCAGAAAACTCGAACTTGAAGAAAAATACGATGTGGTCTTGATAGACCAGAGGAATTACCATACTTATTATCCGACGCTTTACGAAATAGCCACTACATCCAAAAATCTCGCCAACCAGCTGGATCTCAAACGCATCGTTACAATCTCCCTTTCCGATATTTTTGAAGATAAGCCGATAACGGTTATTCAGGAAAGATTGACCGAACTGGATCTGATCGAAGGCGATATCCATTCCGAATCCGGTAAAAAATACGGATTCGATTATCTGGTGATGGCGCTCGGAACAGAAGTAAATTACTTTGACATCCCGGGACTGAAAGAAAATTCCATTACATTGAAATCTTTTGCAGATGCCATTCAAATCCGAGACGCGGTCTGGAATCTTATCGAGGGAGCATCAAAGGAAAAACGATTCAACATAGTAATCGGCGGAGGCGGCTCTACGGGAGTGGAGCTTGCCGGCGAACTTAAATCCTGGCTTTGCCAGCTTAGGGACGAAAAGACGGCTCTCTGCAATATTAATCTTCAATTGATCCAGGCGGCGCCGACACTGCTCCCGGGATTTCATCCTAAAGTGATCGATAAAGTCACCGAACGCCTGAATTCCATCGGTGTTGAAATCCTGATCGGAGAAGGGATTACAAAAGTAGGAAAAAGGGAAATTTCTCTGACAAGCGGAAGACAGATAGAATATGACATTCTCATTTGGACCGGCGGAGTCAAGGCCTCAAATCTCATAGTGACTTTGCCTTTAAAAAAAGAAGCAAAGGGGCGTCCGGAAGTAAGTCCGGCGATGAGCTGTCTTCCACAAACTCCGGATCTGGAACTTTACGGGAGAATATATGCAGTCGGAGATTCAATCTGCGTTTATGAACCGGAATCCGGAAAGCCGATACCTCAGCTTGCCGAAGCCGCCATTGAACAGGCAAAAGTTGCGGCGCATAACATACTGGAAGATGTGAAATTCGCGGAAAAAATCACCGACAAACCAAGGCATAGGATTTTTAAGCCGAAAAAAGAATATCCGTATGTAATTCCGGTCGGAGCAAAATACGCCGTTGCAAAAATCGGTCCGTTTATAATCTCCGGATTCCCCGGCTGGATCATCAAAGGACTCATCGAACTCTATTATCTGATTCTTAATGTTCTTCCATTGCGAAAAGCTCTTAAAATGTGGCTGCACGGACTTAAGATATTCATACAAAACGACAGACTAGGATAAAAAACCCGCCATATGGCGGGTTGAGAATTATTAACTTCCGAATTCATCCAGAATATCTTGAAGAATGCGCAGGGATTTATAGAGTTCACTCTCCAAGCGCAATAACTTCTCTTCGCAGTGCCTCTCTCTTTTTGACATTTTTTTCTTCCGATTTTTTTCGGCGATCTCGCGACAGTTGCAGCTATATTTCTGACATATGTCGCATGACCTGCTGCTTCCGGGATTGTAGCACATGCGCGCCACCTCTCAAGGTACGATTTCGAAATATCGCCGAAACTAAAACTCCCTCGGCGATATCTCGCCGAGGGAGTCTGGATTTCTTAATCTTTAAGCTTACGCTGTCAGAAATGAAAAACTGCCTTGGCGAAAATCCGAGGTTCTGACTGTATAATACTTTGCCATTAAGTTTTTCATGATATTATCATATAACTTTTCAAATTAAATGTCAATAAAAAAAGAAGGACCCTCGACGAGTCGAGGGTCTTCAAGGTACTGGGTACCTTTTTGTTGTTACGACGGAAGATGAACCGTCAGCTAGGGGTGATTTTGTTTTCCCCTGCTATCGCGGAATCGCTTGAGAGCGACTGCGCTTATTCTTAATATAGCAAATACCAGGAAATCAACAATTTCCAACGCTGTGGATAACTAAATTTCTAATTTCATTGAAAAAATATTTGGAATATTCTATTCTTAATTCAGCATACGCGGAGAAAATCATGGAAAACCGACCTGGAGACAGCATGCGTAAAGGATTAAATCCCGAACAATTGGCCAAAATACGGAAGGAGCTTGATGGATTGGGAGGAAACCTCCCTACAGAAGAATGCATCCTGACGCATGAAGTAAAGATTGTCTCCGAATTGAAATTTTCCGAACTTAGCCGCCCGGCAGATAGGATCCGCCACTTCAAATCCTGTAATTTCTGCGGACCCATTTTCCGCCTTGCTTTAGGAACGCGCAAGCCCCGATGACGGGGCTTTTTATTTGACACTCGACACTCGAAAACATATCTTTATTATCAGTACTGCATAGCATGGAAACCGCATGCGACTCGCGCCCGGGCGCTACGAAGTGGATATCCGCCTGTATATTGATAAAGAAAGAAAGGTTCTTTTTAAATTCATCCATTGGCACGTCTGGGCCTGGGGAATGCGCATGGCCTCTTACTTTGCCGATCTGGAAGGAAAAATCCAGGTCAGAAAATACTCCTCCGCAAAAACTTATGCCGTTGAGATAATGAAACAATGAATCCCGATGAAAATCGGGATTTTAAATTTCGTGATAAAAATTGTTTTAAAATAAAATGCCCCGACTTTTGATCGGGGCGGAAGATGCCGGATTCATTTCCCGGGATAAGGAGAATACTTTTCAGCATCCTCGGTTACTACGAAATTCTTGGGAGGGACTTTAGAAAGAAAGCTCGCCTCCAATTCACCGTCAGGTTTTCGAAGAAGAGCTCCATATCTCTTACCATCGATTGGGGCAGTGCAGACAACTTCCCGGACATCTCCTTCGGAAAGCGAATCGCTCAAATGGCCAGTACCGGCTTTATAGGCGCACCAGGTGCCTATGCCTATAGTGATAAGTCCAATAAAAAATGACTGCGTATCCGGTTCACTGGTAGGAGTAGATCCCAAAATAAGAATAATTCCGATTATCAAAACCACAACGGATATCACAAGCATCTCTTCACCTCTTTATAAACTCTGCTTATACTGAAAATACTATAGAATAATTATCGAGCTATTGTCAAATAAAATTCCCCGAATCCGTCGGAAATAATACACCCCTCCCGGTTTCCCGGAAGGGGTGTTATCGCCGCATCAGAAGCGCGGCATGAGCCAGAGAGGCATCCCAGACAGCTTCGCGCTGATCGCGAAGTCGTTGAGGACCGAGACCTGCGATGCGAGGCCGAACTTGGCCAGCAGGTTCTTCTCCGGTCCGACCCACGACTCCATCTCGTGCTCTTCGTCTTCTGGAATGGCCGCCAGCTTGCGGCACACCTCGACGGCGTCGTCGTATCCGCCGAGCGCATCCACCAGGCCCAAGCGCAGCGCCTGCGCCCCGGTCATCACGCGCCCGTCGGCGAACGCCTTGACCTCTTCCACGCTCATTTTCCGGCCGGCGGCGACCACCTGGACGAATTGCTCGTAGACGTCCATGATCATCTCGGTCAGCAGGGACTCCTCTTCCGGCAGCATCGAACGTGTCGGAGAAAGGATATCCTTGAACTTCCCCGACTTGATGGTGCGCGTCTTCACCTTGAGAAGATCGAGTACCTCTTTGTACTCGATGCCCTGAAGGATGACGCCGATCGATCCGGTCAGCGTCCCCGCCTTCGCGAGAATCCGGTCTCCGGCCATCGCCACATAGAGACCGCCGCTTGCGCAGACGTCCTCCATGAGCACGACGACTTTCGTCCCGCAGTTCCGCTTGAGCGCCATGACCGACCGGTAGATCTCTTCCGAAGCCCCGGTGGTTCCGCCGGGACTGTTGATCCGCAGCAGTAGTACGTCCGGCTTGATCTGCGCCAGCTCGGAAAGCGATTCCGTCACGTAACGGTAACGGCCGCCCTCCTCCGAACTCGAAGCGATGACCCCTTCCAGGGTCAGAACCGCGATGTCCAGATTTCCCTGGAGCTTTTCGATCCGCTTGAGCTTTTTGACCTTACGGCTCGAATCCAGCCAATCCGTCAATGACAGGTTCATCTTCTACCTCTCTTGTTTGCGAAGTGTACTGTTAGATATATTACAATATAAGCAGTAAAAAGTCAATATAACGGGGGTGATTTGAAATCCGACGGAATCCGTATTAAAATCACATCAGAACTAAAGGAGGAAATATGTCCGGAAAAAACAGGACGCAGATCCATCAGGCAAAAAGGAACAAATACGCGAATAAAGCCCAGCAAAAAAAGATCCTCGGACTTCGGAAAAAGTATCCGAATCTGCGGATTGTTCCGCATAGGCAAGCCGGAAAATACCGTTTTCACGCGCTCATAAGCTTGGAAAACCGGGGAGGATTCTGGCTCTCTCCTTCCGGCCGGCTGTCGGCCGCAAAACCGCCGAACCCGCAATGCTTCGGAAATGTAGCGGATTGCGTGAATAACGGTTACTGTACAAGATCGATATCCTGCAACGAGTAAATAATTGAAATCACCTGTTAAGGTGATTTTTCTTCTAAATATATCTGCTTATGAAAAAGAAGGCCAGTCCGAGAGCGCTGAAAACCGAAGAAATTATCCAGAAACGCATCGTCACCTTTGTTTCCGGCCAGCCGATCGCTTCAAAATGATGGTGGATCGGAGTGGAAATAAATATTTTTTTCCCGCGCAGTTTTTTACTGGTCAGCTGAACAATTACGGAAAGAGATTCGATTACCGGAATCATCGCGAAAAACGGAAGAAAAATCGCAGTGTTCGTAAGCATGGCGATCATGCCCATGGTTATTCCCAAGGCCATTGATCCGGTATCCCCCATGAAAAATCTGGCCGGATAAATATTGAACCAGAGAAAGGCCAGTAGGGCTCCTATTGTCACGCCGCTGAACGTGGCCAAGTCATATCGCCCGATTGAAAAAGCCACGACTGTCAGCGCGCCGAAAGAAAAAAGAGACACTCCGCCGAGTAATCCGTCCAATCCGTCTGTTTCATTCGCGGAAAATGCGCTGGCTACGATGATGAAAACGAAAAATGGAACATACCACCAGCCGATATCGATATTCCCGAAAAACGGGATATAAAGCACATTCCAATCCAGGCGGTAATAAAACCAAAGCCCTCCGATAATCGCCAAGGAAAGATACATTATTATTTTCTGGGAAACTTTAAGTCCTCCGCCGTTTGTCCCGACGCGGAAAACCCCCATCAGGTCGTCTACAAGACCGAGCGCCGCCGCAACGAACATCGCAGCCAAAGGAAGATAGGTCTGGGCGCGATCCACGAAATTCAGATAACTCCAGAATCCTTGCCCGCCATCCGACGCAGTTTCAAAAAATACTCCCATCAGCCATAGGAACAAAGCAAGGAGAAAAACCGTCGCCCAGATGACTATGCCGCCCATCGTCGGAGTATTCTCCTTTCCCTTATGGAGCTCATAAAAAACGGGCGCCTGCTCCTTGCTCCGTATCTGTTTATTGAAATGAAAATGCCGTAAGAGCTTGACCACTGCCGGCGTCAACGTGAGCGCCAATAAGAACGATGCCGCTGACAGACCCAATACCCTTGCCGCTTCCAGAACGTTCATTTTTGTATATTAATAAGGAATTTTGACTTTATTGACTTTCGACTTTAGAACTCCCCGACTACTTGAAATTGAACGCCCTGAATGTCCAACCGCTTAATAATTCCGTCTGCCCGAAACGATCGTCAGTCCCAAGCACTATGTATAAAATTCTGCGCCCCTCATGTTCAAGTATGGTTATGAGGTTCCCCCCGGCCTGATCGGTATAACCGGTTTTCCCGCCGAAAAAATCCTGCCTGGAATGCGCGAATGCGTTGATGTTGAGGATTTCCCTCTCTTCCCCGCGGATAAGCTCCTTCAAACGTACAGATTCACGCCTGCTGATCTCAAGCAGTTCCGGATGGCGGACATAGATGTATCTTACTAATTTTTCCAGATCCTCGACAGTCCCCTGATTCATGAAAGACAATCCTGTCGGCTCGGCAAAAGCGGTATTTTCCATACCCAATGAATTAGCTTTCATCTGCATCTTATCGACGAACTGCAGAACTCCGATAGAATCCGCTATCGCCATCGCGGCGCGGTTGCTGGAAACCACCAACATCGCCTTAATGAGATCTCCGGACGAGTAAACCTCGTTTACCCTGAAATTTCCCGATACGCCTTCGGTAGACATGGCTTTTTCGGAAATCACAATGCTGCTGTCCGTTCCGAGTTCCTCGGAAGCGACTACGGCGCTCATCAGTTTTGTCAGCGATGCCAATGCCCATCTCTCGGCGGTATTGGAACGGTACATATCAACGCCTGAATCAAGATCTTTCGCAACCGCCGCCTTCGCCTTCAGATCCGGATCGAGCAACGTCCAATCGCTCCGGACCGGAAATTTCTCCGCCGGCTCGGGATTGAAAAATCCGAGCGGATTCGCCAAGGCGAATTTTTTCGGAAGATTTCCGGATTCGGAAAAATCGTCAACCGCGGCCGGTTTATTTTCCCCGCGGATTTCACCGCCGGCTGAAACAAGCAGAATCGTCATCATCAGAGCGAATAAAATTTTCAGATTGTTGTTTTCGTTCATTTTTTATTTTTATCCTGTTTCCGGATCTTTCTCTTTAGCGTCAGGATTTTCAGGCAAGACCGGGGCTTCCGGTTGAGATTCAGGAACGGTCGCATCGGCCGGAACCAGAGGATTTTGCTGCGCCGCGTCCTTTTGCTGAAGCTCCTCGTGCATATGGGCGACAAGCTCCTTATATTTCGAATAATCAGGAAGATCGGAGTTCTTCGTCAGACCGAGATGGCGGAGCAATTCAAAACTCGTGCTGTACAGATAGGTATTGGATCTTTTAGGGTCGACGCTTCTGTCCACAAGACCCCTCATGAGAAGCGCCCGCACTATGAAACTTGAATTTACCCCGCGGATATATTCTATATCGGCCCGGGAAATCGGACCGGCATAAGCGATAATTGAAAGGGTTTCCAGAGCGGCCGGAGTCAAAGATTCCGTGAATTCCTGCTTGGTGATATCTTCAAGCAGCTTGGAAAATTCCGGCTTTGTGACAAGCTGGATTTTTTCTTTGTCTTCCATCAGGACAAGACCCCGCTCATCGCGGCCAAGTTCGTTTTTCAAAAGATCCAGCCCGGCTGAAACTTCGGACTCCTTCACTCCGAGGATTTTTGCCAGCTTCTTCGGCTCAAGCGGTTCTCCGTAAATAAACAGCAGCGCCTCAAGCTTTGAAATCAATCCGGTAGTTTTTGCTGAATTATCCATGTTATTGAAGCGGAATCATGCACTGTGAACAGCTAATAAAGTTATCCTATATTTTACCATAATTCCTTTTCCAAATTCATTATTCGCTGCTTAAAATAGGTTTTTCGTCGGCGGTAAAATGCGGATTGCCGGAGGTTATGGAAATATCGGAAAACTGCTCCCCCTGCTCTGCGCTGATAAGCCGCTCGCGCAGAAGATGCAGGACCGCAAGAAAAATCATGATTATCTCGATTTTCGGCTTGTCCTGGGAAAGATCACGAAAGCTGTGTTGCGCCTGTTCTTTCAGTCTCCCGAGAAGCTCCTTCACTTTCATTTCCAAAGTCATCATGACTTTTTTCACCATCTGCTTATCCGGGATCAAAGCGGCGAGCTCATGGAGAAGTCCGTTTAATTTTTCCAGCAATGAACCGACTTTTAGATTCGAAGACGGATAAAACACTACTGGAAGATTGGAAAAAAGTTCCCGGCCATAAACCGGCCGGCGGTTTTCCCAGGTTTTTTTCATAAGCTCGCTCGCCGTTTTGAATTCCTTGTAAATGCGCAGGCGCTGCTCCAGATCCTTTATGTCGGTTTCTTCTTCTTCAGTAAGTTCCAAAGACGGAAGAATGGCTTTTGATTTTATAAGCAGAAGGCGCGATGCCACCACGACAAAATCCGCCAGCACACTCGGATGCTTCGAGGATTCATCCAGCGTCTTGAGATATTCCAGAAAATCTCCGGTGATCTGCGCCAGACTGACCATGGTGACTTCCAGCTCCCGCTCCTCTATCATTTCCAGGAGTTTTTCCAACGGCCCGGAAAATTTATCAAGTTTTACTTCGTAATTACTCATGTTAGTTATTTGGTTTCTTGGTTATTCAGTTCTTCCGTTTCTTCGTTCTTAAGTTCCTTAGTTCTTCCGTTTCTCGGTTCTACGTTATTTATTATTCCGCCAACAGCGCTCCTTTCGTATATTTATTGCTCGGATCCCAAATCATCCATCCGGCCGGCGTGCCGGTGGCAGCCGCGTAAGTTGCGCTCATTTGCGCCCGGACCATATCGGCCGTATACGTCGCGCCGAGATCGAAATCCTGAAGCCAGGGACGAAGCTGTGGTTTTTTCACCAGATAATATTCGGTCGAAGTGGAATTGGCCGCATTGATCATATAATGGCGCAGTCTTTCATTCGCCTCCGACATGGAACGATAGACGATCTCGTAAGGATGCACAGCCGGGTTCGAATATCCGTCAAATCCCTTCTGATAATGAGACGGGTAGACCATCGGCGCGATGGCGTCGAAATAATGGAAAGCGTCATCGATATTCTGGCCGATCCCGACATCCCCATAATTCAAAGTCACCAGTCCGAAAAGGTCGGCGGAAATTTTCGCATCCGGCAGGGATTGGCGGAGATATTTCCAGAAATCCCGGATGACGTAACGCTTGAGAGTTTTTTCGTCCCAAAACGGATATTTGATGTCGTTCAGATTCCCGTCGGAAGCGAAACGGATGTAATCGAAATTCACTTCGTCAAAACCCCGCGCCAATGCGTCTTTCGCAATCAGGATATTGTAATCCCAGGTTTCTTTCCCGGCCGGATCCATCCACATGACCTTCAGATTATCCCTCCATTGCTTTCCGGTCGTGGAACTCATCAACGCGAGATCAGGACGCGCTAAAGCCAGAACCGGATCCTGGAAAATCGTCTGTCTGGCTATGACATAGATTCCATTGTCATGAAGTTTTTTTATCATCGCGTTCGGTCGGAGAATTTTCAGCTCGCGGTTTCCTGAATACTCCTCCACCTGCGGAATATCAGTCCTATAGCTCAATTCGCCGGAGTAATCTTTTATATCCACCACTATCGCGTTCAGTTCTGTGTTTTTTATAAGCTCGATCATCCGGTTCAATCCCTGGACTCCGCCGGCAGTCCAGCCGGTCGCATAAGCCGCCTTGATCACCTCCGGCGGATTATCAAGCTTTTTTTGAGGAGCGATATCGTCATGATCATTCGGAGCTTTTTCCTTAATGACCGGCTTTTCCACTTCAGTATCCGAGGTCTGCGCGAGCTGGATTATACGGACATCGTTTTTCGTCTGAAAAAACAAAAAAAGTCCGGATCCGGCGACTACGAAAATAAGTAGTTGGGCAAAGCGCTTCATCCCAATAATTTTAACCTTAATTGAACCTTAATTCAACATATTTTGTGAATAAAAATTTGAATAACATTGACAAGTATAAAAATTTGAGATAGTATATCTTCTACGTACCTTTAAGTCTGTGGAACTTGCGCGTAGATAGCTCAATGGGCAGAGCACCGAGGTCCAAACTCGGAAGGACGCTGTGTTCGAATCCAGCTCTACGCGCTGGTTCCATAGACATGGAAATATTTTAACTCGGCGGACACGCTTAAGCTTGCGCGGCATAAGCGGGATGATCCTGTATACAGGCATCAACTACGGAGTCCTAATGCTCCGTCCCGCTTATGGCGCGCAAGAACCGGACAGCAACCCGCCAGATAATATCTGGCGGTATTTTTTTATCAACAAAGATTCCACTCTTCGACTTTCCACTTTATACTTTTAACTTTATACTTTGGATATATGATAGCCATCTACCGCAAATACCGTCCAAAAACTTTTGAAGATCTGCTAGGCCAGGAACATATAGTAGAGATTCTCCGCAACGCCGCCCGACAGGATAGATTCGCGCATGCGTATCTTTTTTATGGCTCCCGCGGATCTGGCAAAACCACAACCGCCCGCCTCATAGCCAAACTTGCAAACTGCGAGACGAGGCAGAAAGACAAAAAATTCAATGACAAGGGCGAGCCGTGCAATGAATGCCGCCCGTGCGCTGAAATAGACTCCGGCCGGGCCCTGGACGTGATTGAAATCGACGCCGCATCAAACCGCGGTATAGATGAAATACGGAATCTTCAGGAAGGCGTCCGCCTCTCTCCGACCTCCTATAAATACAAAGTTTTCATAATAGATGAAGTGCACATGCTTACGCGCGAAGCTTTCAATGCGCTTCTGAAAACACTGGAGGAACCTCCGGCGCACGCAATTTTCATCCTGGCCACGACTGAATACGAAAAAGTTCCGGCGACGATCTCTTCCCGGACGCAGAAATTCCATTTCCGGAAACTGACTCTGGACGAAATAATGAAAAAACTCGGTTCAATCGTAAAAAACGAAAAATTCAGGATTACCGGCGATGCTCTCGAGCTGATAGCCGCGCTCGCTGAAGGAAGTCTCCGCGATGCAGAATCCCTTCTCGGACAGATAACTTCCCTTGATCAGGATGTCGAACTTAAGGATGTCGAACGCATTGCCGGTAAAATCGGATATAAGAAAACCGTCCAGCTTGCGGAACATCTCCTGAAAGGAGCGCTTAAAGAAGCGCTCTCCTATCTCCACGAAATCGATCAGGCCGGATACAACATGGTTCAATTCAATAAAGACCTGATCCATTATCTCCGCCGCGTCATCACGCTTAAAATGAATCCCGACCTCGCCGGTCTTTACGAAAAGGAAATCACGAAAGACGAACTCGCTCATCTGAAAAATCACGCAGTCCTGGCGCAGGAAAAGAAAACGATCGTTCTGCTGAAATCCCTTATACGCGCCCACAGCGAAATGCGCTACTCGCCATTTGCCGTCGTTCCATTGGAAGTGGCCGTAATTGAAAATCTTCAGTCCTGAATCTTGCGCCCCGGCATCTGAAGCGCTATATTTTGATCAGCTGCTGAAATAAGGAGTCCTGATGCGCCTGATCTGGACGGAAACATCGGAAGTCAGTCCGAAAAAATGGGACAGCAGATGCGTCAAGGGAAAATTCTGCAAATTCCCCGAAGCATTGGAAGAAATCCATGGCGCTCTGAAAGACGGGTACGGAATCACCTTCATCGGCGATAATGAATTCCGCCACCTGATCGCGCTGATCAGATACGAATCCGGCGGAAAAACGATCTATGCCTTCATGATTCACGGAACACGCGGAGAGATTAGCGACATCCAAAAGGATGAAACCGTGTCTCTATCCATGTTCCGCTGACCC
Organism: uncultured Candidatus Saccharibacteria bacterium; assembly: GCA_964355085.1. Taxonomy (GTDB): domain Bacteria; phylum Patescibacteriota; class Minisyncoccia; order UBA6257; family 02-FULL-45-10c; genus REEB48. The sequence goes on along the minus strand of CAYHBW010000003.1, from coordinate 2,145 downwards.
CGTCCGCAATTCGTCAAATGGCGAAGGCGGACGGGGTTTCTGTTTTATTTGACTTTTATCTTAAAATATTGTATACTAATAAAAGTAATGCCTGTGAATCAGCAAAGCTTTCCGAATTGAACAAATCGCGCAAGGAGGACACCCATGATCGTCAGGATCATCGCAATGCAGATCGGAGAGACGGACCGGACGGCGGAGATCGAACGCTATGAGTTCAGTCGCGTAAACGCGCTGGATTTCATCGGCCTCGATATCTCTCTCGGCCTGAAGCTGAAGAAAGTCGGCGGAACGCAGATCGTTCTTCAGCAATACGACCGGAATCAGGAGCGGATGGAATACCGCATCTACGAGGGTTCGGCCGGAGAAATGGCGCCGCTCGTAAAGCTGATCAAGGAACTTCAGGTCCCGGAAAACATCCCGGCCGGAACAACGCTGACCTGAAATACAAAATGGGCGCCCATAACTTTTTAAAATGGACTTATTTAAAATTTTAGTATATAATTTAACACTATGCAGAAGGTACGCAATATAGCCATCATCGCTCACGTAGACCACGGCAAATCCACGCTCGTGGATACCATGATGAAACAATCCGATACTGATCTCGGCAAACTTGGCGACCAGGATATGATCATGGATTCCAACGAAATCGAAAGAGAGCGCGGAATCACCATTTTCTCCAAAAATGCCGCTGTCATGTATGGTGATACGAAAATAAACATCATCGACACTCCGGGCCATGCCGACTTCGGCGGTGAAGTTGAGCGTGTTTTGAATATGGCTGACGGAGCGCTTCTTTTAGTCGATGCACAGGAAGGTCCTATGCCCCAGACCAGATTCGTCTTGAAGAAAGCTCTGTCCATGGGACACAAGATTGTTCTGGTCATAAATAAGATCGATAAGAAAAATGCCCGCGTGAATTATGTCCTTGAAAAAGTCATCGAGCTTTTCATCGAACTTGGCGCGAACAACGAACAGCTTAACTTCCCTATCATCTATTCCGCTTCAAAGCTCGGATTGGCGGGACTGACTCCGGAACTGGAAAAAATGACCGACATCAAGCCAGTTTTTGAAACCGTCCTCAAATATGTTCCGGAACCGAAAATAAATTCCGAAGGTCCGTTTCAGATGATGGTCACTTCGATCAATTATGACAATTATAAGGGCAAGATCGGCATCGGCAGAATCCACCAGGGCAAAATAAAATCCTCGCAAGCCATCGCCCACATCAGCCGTGAAGGAACGACCAAGAATACAAAAGTCGCCGCGCTTATGACGTTTCTCGGCCTGTCCAGGGTTGAAGTTCAGGAAGCGGAAGCCGGAGACATCATAGCAATCGCAGGCGTGGACAATATAAATATCGGAGACACCATAGCCGACGCCGCCAATCCGGTCGCCCTCCCGCCGATCAATATCGAAAAACCGACCGTGAAAATGATCTTCAGCGTGAATAACTCCCCTTTCGCCGGACAGGAAGGCCAGTATTGCACCTCCCGCAACCTCAAAGAGCGCCTTGAGAAAGAGATCGACAACGACGTCGCTCTTCAGGTTCTTCCGGGAAAATCTCCGGACGAATTCATCGTCAACGGACGCGGAGAACTTCACTTGGGTATTTTGATAGAGAAAATGCGCCGCGAAGGATACGAGCTCCAAGTTTCCAAGCCGGAAGTCATCATGAAAGAAGAAAACGGCAAGACGATGGAGCCGGCGGAAGATGTCTGGATGGAAGCGCCGGAACAATACTCCGGAACTGTCATCGAAAAGATGAGCCGCCGCAAAGGAGAAATGAAAAATATGAATGTCGAAAACGGCATCGCCTTCTTCCATTTCTTCATTCCGACCCGCGGACTCATAGGTTTTCGTAATGAATTCCTCATCGACACCAAAGGCAACGGTATCATCAACACTCTTTTCGCCGGATATCATCCGAAATGGGAAGATATACAAACAAATCCGCACGGATCTCTCATCGCGCATGAAACCGGAACCAGCACCGCCTATGCTCTTCTGACAGCCCAGGAGCGCGGTGAAATGTTCATCGGACCCGCAATCAAAGTTTATGAAGGCCAAGTTGTCGGACAGAACGCCAAAGCGGAAGATCTCGTTTTGAATGTCTGCAAAATGAAACAGCTCACGAACTTCCGC
>CAYHBW010000002.1:0-68621 GCA_964355085.1 uncultured Candidatus Saccharibacteria bacterium | reverse complement strand
CCGGAGATCAGGGCGTTGCCTTGGACTGATAATTTTTGTGATGGAGATGTTGTGCTGATTCCGACTGATCCCGCATCGGTGGCGAGATAGGAATTATTGGAAGAAGAAATCTGCGTGGTGGAGGCATATCCGAGAGTTGTCAGCCCGGAGACGTTCAAAGTTCCTGTCGCCGTGATATTCGCCACGCTGGAAATGTTTCCGGAGATCAGGGCGTTGCCTTGGACTGATAATTTTTGTGATGGAGATGTTGTGCCGATGCCGACTGATCCGTTATCAAGAACTTGGAATAAAGTCGTGGAGGCGCTGTTGACTAAAGAAAAAAGCTGTCCCGCTCCGGTACCTGAAGCCCAAAGAGAAAATTTGGAATACGGAGAAGATGTTCCGATTGCGAATCTGGAATTATCCGTGAAAAGCAAAGTTGCGGAATCCAAAGTCGTAGCGCCGGTGTAATACGCAAGACGATTTGTGGTTCCGGAGTTAACCGTCCCCGATCCTCCGCCTCCGCCGCTTCCGGTAATGCAAGATCCGGATGAATCACGAAAACAACCTCCGGATAATTGGATGCCATTTGCAAAAGTAGAGGTGGCAGATGTTGAAGTTATATTAAGGGCCGTAGTTTGGATTCCTCCGGCAAAAGTGGAGGTGCCGGTGGAATTGGAGACTAATATGCCGTATAGCGTGGTGGTGCCGGTTATCTGAACAGTGGAAGAGGCATTTATGGTTCCGGAAAAAAGGGCGGAAGATCCGACGGTCAGGGTGCCGGAAGTGGAGATGTTGTTGCCGATGGTAGTATTAGCGGCGAAGACGAGGTAATATCCTACACCGGCAGTGGTCAAAGTGACAGATAAGACATAGGAAAAAAGCCGGACAAAGTACGGAATCGGAGGGACGATATTTGAGCTTGCTCCGAACAGATTAGAGAGCTTTTTTCTCATATCTAAAATACCATATAATTATACAGGAAAATCAAGGGGTTTTGGGGCAGACTTATCCCCAGATTCCATTCTGGGGATAAGTAGGGGGTTGACCCCGCACCCTTTCTCGGCTACATACATTCCTAGGGCGATTTAACACTCTCAAAAATCCAAACTATATATGAAAATAAACGCTTCATGACGTAAAATTCCCGACCAAGAAAGGATGCGGGATAATAAATTCAGAAGCTGGCTCGCCTCCTGCTACAGACGGGTTTCTCTGAAGCCCTCCTTCGGAGGAACATTAACTTTGAACGGCACTGCGTCGGTCGAACCGTCAATATTCGAACAAGTCAGATAATAACGGGTGTCGCCTTCCGGAAAAATACCGCGCAACACTCCGCTCTCCGGCAAACCGGATCTGTCCAGAGTCAGGTCATCTGACCGGATGCTGCAGGATATGGGAACGACATCATCGGCACAATCCCATTCGATATCAATGTCGCCTATTTTCGGAGCCGGATCATCCGGATTAAGAATATTGCATTTCGGCTTGCATGAAGTATACGCCGGGACCGGTTCCGATCTGATGATTTTTCCATCAGGACCGGAAATAGGATACTCAAAAGAATATTCATATCCGGCATGGGACGCAAGTCCGGCATCCGTGAAAACTGCGGATCCGGAAAAATCCCATTGTCCGATTTTCCGGAAATCGCCTCCGGACTGTTTTCTCAAAACATCCAAGATGAGATTATCCTGCGAATGGATGGAGACTGAATCGCACGTTTCATAAACAACAGTCGGAGCGAAAATGGAATCCGGAATGTCCTGCGGCGGATTTTTTTGATCTTCTCCAGGAGACTTTATTTCTTCCAAGGATTTTATTTCCTCCAGTATCTGATTTCTGACCGCATCGTTAAACGGCCGGAACGGTCCGAATATGTCTTCACCGTTATGATACCAATTCGGCAGACCGTGGTTGGTATCGGTAGGAGCCACGCCTGATTTTATACCGAGAATTTTTCCGTTCCGCCGGATCGTGAAAGTCGCCGGAGCCGCCGCGTAATCATCCGTAAGAATGGCGACTTCCTTGCCGTCCCACTTGCGTTCTTTCCCTCCGACAATAATGAATTCTCCGCCGTTCAAAAGAGCGACGCCGGAAGCGACAGAGCTGTACACGTCAAAGACAGTCAGTCTGCCGTCATTGAAACCGAGGAAACAAGGATTTTCCATCGATCTGAAAGAATATCGGTTGCCTCCTGGGCAGGAATCGCCGATGACGGAATAATTGACGTTAAATTTCGGAGATGAATCTGCGCCTTCGGCGATTTCAAACCAATAATCAGTCTTCCAATATTCAACGGTCGGAGTCGATGTGTAGGCGGTTTTGGATTTAGGATAAATCTTATTTCCATCCGCGTCGGCGATGTAAGATCCGTCTATGGCTCCGCGCCAGTCCTGCGCAGTCAGCGGAACAAAACCGCCGTTATAGCGGATGGCATAGGGACGATCAGCTTTCACAAATTCCTGCGGGACATATCCGTAGCCCTGCCAAGCGGTCATATCATATCGGCATCTTCCGTCATATTGCAGAATATAATCATCCGGGCAAGCGGTCGCCTGCGGATAATGAGAAACAATCAGCGGAGCGGTCAGCTTACTATCGGCAATCTCAAACCAATAATCAGTCTTCCAATATTCCGCTGCCGGAGTCGAAACATAGGCGGTTTTGGATTTAGGATAAATCTTATTTCCATCCGCGTCGGCGATGTAAGATCCGTCTATGGCTCCGCGCCAGTCCTGCGCAGTCAGCGGAACAAAACCGCCGTTATAGCGGATGGCGGATGGACGATCGGCTTTTATGTATTCAGGCCTTGTCCTTGCCAATACCTGATCCCAAGAGCCCAAAGTATTCAGGCATCTGCCGTCATATTGAAGAAGATATCCGGACGGACAAGTCGTCCCGGTGATAGCGTATGTGACGGTAAGATTGTCCGGTTTTTCAGTATCCTTGAATTCAAACCAATAATCAGTCTTCCAATATTCCACTGCCGGAGTCGAAACATAGGCGGTTTTTGTTTTTGCATAAATTTTATTCCCGTCAGCGTCAGTGATATAAAATGCTTCAGGTGTAATTACCGAGCCGGTATGAATATCCCTTACTGCCGGCTGTTTTTGCACAATAACCCAGCCGCTGTTATATCGGATGGCGTATGGAGGGGCGTCGGCTTTTACATACTCCTCCGCTTTCGCGCCATATCCCTTCCAGGCGATGATATCGTACCGGCATCTGCCGTCTTCCTGAAGAAGATAATCTGCCGGGCAACCTATCGGGACTATCGGATAGATGACCTTATCATCATTTGAGAAAACAAAATCATAGTTCCCGGTAGTTTTCGCCATGTACGCAAAAAAGACATCTTCCGGGACATTAGGATCTACAGCCGAGCATACACCATCGGAATTACAGGCCTCATTATAAGGAACCTCGAATAAAGGTCCGGTCGGGACAAAAAAATTGAAATAACCGATCGTCGAACCGGGGACATAAGCGGTCCTGAAATAACTTCCCGCCCTGTGATCGTACGGACTCATCAGGCCGTCGCCGACGCCGTTATCGACTGAAGAAACCCAGTCAATCAAAGCGGCATTTTCCGCAGCCACGTCATCATAAGGATCGTTCCACGGCCAATAACGATAACCTTGTCCGAGCCAGACGCGGTAAATCCGGAGCTTGGAAATTCCCTGATCAACTGCGCGCGGGCCGGTATTGTCATAAAAGGTGAGATTACCGGTTATGGATTCCGGGTCGCCGACAATGGAAGAAATAGTGAACGGCAAACCGCCGACCGACCCGTCCCCGCAAGACGAACTCGGATTTAAAGGACTGCCGCTGTTGCCTAATCTGCAATCAGTGCCGGCAAACGGCCCTGATCCGATTAATCCCGTACTCCGGATGCCCAGATTAAAAATAGTTCCCAGAGATTGAATCGGATTCAGAAGACTCGAAACAGTCAGGGCTATTTCCCCTAGAGAAATTATGGAATTGACGACGGAATTCACAACGCCTTCAGCCCGGACAACCGGTGAATATATCAAGGCGATGGAAAATAGAACAGAAATCAATCTGTTCAGCAATCTGCTGTCTGCATAGTTGAATGATTTCATCTTATTTTTATTCCCATCCATGACAGATGCTCGAACTGTCGGCGCGCTTAACTGATTGAACTTACATATGATTATAGCAAGAATAAATGGAAAAGTAAGCGAAACTATCCATGGAATCGTGGAAATTTCCATGAGGTCCGTCATCTGCATAGTCAAATCCCCCGGAATTTCCGAGCGCTAAATCATCCTGACTGTGCATAACTTTTTTAAAAAAATACGGAAAAATTCTGCTATAATTCAATGATGACGCAAAAGAGAAAATACTGTTCCGCCGGAATATTCCTGCTGCTAAGTTTTCTGCTGTTCCGGCAAGCTTTCGCGGATACGAACCTGAATGCCGGTGAAGTGAATATTTCAGTCGCCGGAATTCTCATCGACATAGGCGGTTCAGTCGGATCCCTTGACCAGATAGATTTTAGCACCAACAGCTTTACGATCCAAATGATCAACGGACAGAGCATAATCCTCACCTCCGCCGATCGGCGCGTATTGACTGTATCGCCGACAACAGGAGTGACTTCAACCTGCGAAACCGACAAATCAACCGCCACCCTGTCCCCAGGATCTTCCATAACTTACACCATTACCCCCGAATCAAGCACTTGTTCGTCCGGTGGAGGCGGCAGCAGTCCGTCATCACCGTCAACTCCTGCTCCAACTCCGTCGCCTGCGCCATCACCTGAACCGGCTCCGTCGCCTGCGCCGGAACCTGCGCCAACTCCGACTCCGGAACCTACGCCGACCCCCGAACCGACTCCGGAACCATCCCCAATACCTACGCCGACCCCGCAACCGATAACCGAAACCATAACAGAAACAATCACGGAAACTGCCGAAGCGATAACAGAAACAATCACGGAAACTGCCGAAGCGATAACAGAAACAATATCGCAAATCACGGAAGCGATTTCCCAGACGGTCTCTCAAACAACCGAAGCGACATTTGCGGTGAGCTCCGGAATCGGATCGATCACAAACTCCATCGGCGGCGGTGTAATCCAAATTTATCAAGGAATATCCAGCGGAAGTTCAGGAACCGGATATATCACACAAGGGACATCCAATAACGGCCGCTATGACTGGCTAATCGGAAATAATATCCAGCCGGAGGCCGGACTGACGCTTCTTAAAATTACAGAGGGCGGAAATTACAATCTGACAATCATATCCACATCAAATTCCAGCATACAGGACACCACTGATCAGCCGTTCAGAATCATAAGCAACCAGGCATCTGCACAAGAAAACAACTCCCCGATCACAACATGGCTGCCGAGACTTCTCATAGCGCAAGCGGCATCGAATGAAAAACTCACGCTGACTTTCCCGAATAATGGAGAAACCCTGATAATCGGAAATACTTATCCGATCACCTGGACTTCCATGAATTTGCCGTCTAATGATACTGTGAACATAAAAATATCCAAAGGGTTTGTCCTCGGCGATACTGTCAAAAATATCTCCAAACAAACGGCGAAAGTCGTCGAGAGTCTCAAGGAAAATATCGCAGTAACTGAAACCGTCAGAAATGTCGCCGCCCCGGCCGCCGTAACCGCAGCCGCAACAAGCGCCGGAGTCCTGGCCGTAAGCGCCTCCACTGCCGGAGCAAGCGCGGCATTCAATGTTACAGAGCTCCTGAACATCCTCGGATTCATAAAATTCTATCTGCTCGGATTCATCCGTTTCAAAGGGAAGAAACCTTGGGGACGGGTTACGGATAAACTTAGCGGATCCGCGCTGCAAAATGCGACTATCCAGATATACGATGCGGACTTCAATAAATTGAAGGATGTCCAGATGACTGACAGCGAAGGAAGATTCATGGCAACGATCGGAACCGGCAGATATTTCCTGAAGATTTCCAAACCAGGATTCACGACGCAGCAGACCGATACGACTGTGATAAATTCCGCTGACGACATCCTGAATCTTGAAATCTCCCTGACGCCGGAGATTGAAATGATAAGCATGGAAGCTTTGAAAAAAATCAACATACTCAATGCCTTGAAAAGAATTCTGGAGGCGATCAATCCGTATCTTCTCGCCATGGGAACCGGCCTAAGCTTGATCAGTACATTATTGGTTCCGAACTCCATAAATGCCACAACTCTGGCGATCTATGTCTTTATGGATCTGCTTAAGATATATTTCACATTCCGATTCATCAAACCTTTCGGAACCGTGCGCAACAGCAAGGATAATTCCGTAATTCCGCTTGCCGTAGTCCGCATATTCAGCGAAGATAAGAACCGCTTGTTGGCGACAAAAGTCAGCAACTCGGAAGGAAAGTTCAACTTCCTGCTCGCACCTGGAAAATATTACGCGACCTGCACAAAGTCCGGATTCACCGCCTTCCGATCTCCGGCGATAGAACTCAAGAAGGACGGGGTTACTTCGCTGGATATCAACCTGAATCAGTTATAGTATACTATAAGTATGAAAAATCCTTGCGCCATCACCGATGTTTCCGTCGGTGAAATATTGGATTCCCGCGGAAATCCCACGCTTAAAGTGAGGGTTTCGACAAATTCCTCGATCGGGGAATTTTCCGTTCCATCAGGCGCAAGCACCGGAACGCATGAAGCGGCGGAAAAACGCGACAAAGAGAAAAACCGATTCCGCGGACTTGGCGTAAAAAAAACCGCTTCTTCGGCGGAAAAAATAATCCGAAAATCCCTGATAGGCATGGATGTCCGTAAGCAGAAAGAGATAGATTCCCTTCTGATAAAGCTGGACGGCACTCCGGACAAAAGTAATCTGGGAGCGAATGCGATTCTCGGAACCAGCATCGCCTGCGCAAAAGCCGCCGCCGCCGCGTCCGGAAAACAGACATTCCAATATCTTGCCGGACTGCTCGGAACAAAACCGAAAACTCCGTATCTTTATCTCAATCTCATAAATGCCGGGAAACACGCCTCAAGTTATCTGGCTTTCCAGGAATATATGATTGTTCCACTCACCGGAAACGCAGAAGAATCGTTGATCATAGCGGACAGGATAAAATCCGAACTGCGCACTTCCGTAATAAAAAAATACGGTCCGTTTTCCGCAAATTACGGAGATGAAGGCGGATTCGTGATCCAGGCGGAAAAGGTCTCCGAACCGCTGGCGATACTTACGGATATCATCAGAAAGCTCAAACTTGAGGGTAAAGTCGGCCTCGCCATAGACGCGGCCGCATCTTCTTTTTTTAAAAACAACAGATATGAGATAGACGGCGGGAAAATCACAGCCGACCAGCTTCTCGATCTTTATAGGAAATTGATAAAAAAGTTCCCGATCATTTCCATTGAAGATCCTTTCCACGAAGAAGACTTCGGAAATTTCGGAAAACTCCTCAAACTTGAGCCGGGTATTAAAGTCGTCGGAGACGATCTGACGGTCACCAATCCGGCTAGACTCGCAAGGGCAATTTCCAATAAAAGCATGAACGGGATAATCATAAAACCGAATCAGATCGGCACGCTGACTGAAACAATGGAAGTTATGAAATCCGCGGATGCCAGCCGGATTTCCTGCATCATCAGCCACCGGAGCGGAGAAACGAATGACGACTTCATAGCCGATCTGGCCTATGCCTTCGGCTCTTTCGGACTGAAGGCGGGCGCGCCCAACCGCGGAGAACGTCTGGCGAAATACAATAGACTATTAGAGATAGAATCTAGTAGCTAGAAACTATAATTATGCTAGATGCTAGATTCTAGATTCTAGATTCTAAATACTAACCATATGAAATCACGCACGCAAATAGTGGCCACGATAGGACCAGCCAGTAAAAATCCTAAAATCCTCCGCCAAATGATCGGACATCAGATGGATGTCGCGCGGTTGAACTTTTCGCACGGAACATATCCGGAACATGCGGAATTCATCCATTCCATACGATCCGCAGCCAAATCCATGAATCGGAGGATTCCTATAATCCAGGATCTGTCCGGACCGCGGGTGCAGGGGAAAAGCGGACATCACATCGCAAAAAAAATAAAAAGCGTCCTGACTCCGAAAGACGCGCGCGACCTGCAGTTCGGCCTTTCACACGACATAGATTACGTTGCGATGTCGTATGTCGGAAGCGCCGATGACGTACTGAAGCTCAAAAATCTGATGTATCATCTCGGATCGGTCAAGCCGGTCATAGCGAAAATTGAAAGAAAGTCAGCCGTTAAAAACATAGACGAGATCATCGCTTCAGCCGATGCGATAATGATAGCGCGCGGAGATCTGGCCAATGAATTGCCGCTCGGTGAAATACCTTTTGCGGAAAAAATCATAATCGGAAAATGCAAAAAGGCGGGTAAGCCGGTGATAACCGCCACACAGATGATGTCTTCAATGGTTGACAATCCCTCCCCCACTCGGGCGGAAGCGACGGATCTGGCATTCGCCATCATGAGCGGTTCTGATGCTGTCATGCTTTCGGAAGAAACCGCGATAGGAAAATATCCGGTGGAAACCGTCGCCGCCATGGAACGCGGCATCATCATCGCGGAAAAACATCTTGGAAAGGCGAAATTCAATAATCTTTAGTTGTCATTCCGGACTCGATCCGTAATCCAGAAATTTTTCCGGCAAATCATTTCAATCTGGATCCTGAATCAAGTTCAGGATGACAGGCATAGGAATAATTTATATTTCTAGAATTTATTTCGGGAGCGGACAATCGGAAATCACGCCGAGAAGGCCGGCCCCGGTCATTTCAGCCGGCTTTTTTATTCCCATGATATCCAAAACAGTCGGCGCGACATCAGCCAGTATGCCGCCGGGCTCAACCGCAAATCCTTCAACAGGAGCGGGGATTTCCTTTTTATACCTGTTTCCGACTATCCAAAGCGGGACCGGATTTATTGAATGCTCCTTATCCACCTCGCCGGTTTCGATATTTATCATTTCCTCGACATTACCGTGATCGCCGGTTATTATCAGCGTGCCGCCGGACTCCAGAACTGCTTTTGATATGTCCCCGACGCATTCATCCAGAACCTCGACAGCTTTCACGCCCGCCTTGAATATGCCGGTATGGCCGACCAGATCTCCATTCGCCAGGTTCACCGCCAGAAAATCATATTTCGCCTTCTTTATTTCATCGACAACCCTGCCGGTTATCTCATAAGCGCTCATTTCCGGCTTCAGATCGTAACTCTTAACCTGCTTCGAAGAAATGATCTCGCGGTCTTCGCCCGGGAACTCTTTTTCCGTTCCCCCGTTGAAAAAATAAGTGACATGGGCGTATTTTTCCGTTTCCGCTATGTGAAATTGCTTCTTTCCGGCATCCGATATCGCCTTAGCCAGAGGCATAGTTATGAATTGGGCGGAAAAAGCGGATTCGATAGGATAACCGACGCCGTAACTCACCATGGAAATGAATTCCAGACCTGGGATACGTTCTCTGGGGAAATTCCGGAATTCGGGAAATACAAAGGCCTGCGTAAGCTGTCTCGCCCGATCAGCCCGGAAATTCGTGAAAATGACGGAGTCATTTTCCTTTATCAATCCGACAGGAGAGCCGTCTTCGCCTATGATTACTGTCGGTTCAAGATTTTCATCTATCAGACCATTATCGTAAGCTGTCTTGAATGCCGCTTCCGCGCTGGCGACTCCGATTCCCTTCCCAAGCGTAAGGCAATCGTATGCAAGCCGGGTGCGGTTCCAATTTTCATTCTTATCCATCGAATAATAACGACCGATGACCGTAGCGATCCTGACATTGTCAAATCCGGAAATTTTCTCTTCAAGCATTTCCAGAAATTTCACGCCTGACTGCGGCGCCGTATCCTGTCCGTCGGTGAAGATATGAAGGAAAATATTCCGCCTGAATCTCAATTTCTTGAAAACGTCCAAAAGAGCGAAAAGGTGATCTATATGAGAATGCACTCCTCCATTCGAAACAAGCCCGATCAGATGCAGATCGGATTTATTTTCGGCAGCGTGCGCCGCCGCTTTCTCCCAGGACGGAAGAGAGAAGAAGCTGCCGTCCTCTATGGCCAGATTGATGCGCGGAAGATTCTGATATATGACAAGGCCGGCGCCGAGATTGGTATGTCCGACTTCGGAACTTCCCATCTCCCCCCACGCCAACCCGACTTCAACCCCAGAAGCCCTCAAAGTGGTTCCGGGATATTCGCGGCTTATTTTTTCCAGATTCGGCGTCTTGGCGGCGATGACCGCATTGCCATTTTTCTCGGAAGAAATGCCGAAACCGTCAAGGATGAGCAATACTACAGGATCGGCCATAGATCAGGATTTGATAAGGTGGTTGAATGCGTAATTCAAATCCCCGCCGACTTTCTTGCCGGGGTTGAATATATTCAGCGGATCGAAGATTTTCTTCGTTTCCGAAAATAACGCGCAGACCTCCTTTCCGTACATCTTCTCCAGATAAGGAGTGCGTATCAGTCCGTCATTATGTTCAGCGGTTATTGAGCCCTTATAATGCAGAACAAGGGAGTAAACTTCATCGGAAAGCTTCCGGATTATTTCCTTGGAACGCGGGTCGGCCAGATTCATCAGGGGGATGATATGGAAATTTCCGTCCCCTATATGCCCAGCGATGGTATAAAAAATATCGTATTTCCCCAGTATCCGGTTCAATTCCGGCAAAAATTCCGGCAATTTCTCCGCCCGGACTATGAAATCGTCTATGAACGGAGCAGTCCGCTTATCTTTGACATGCTTCCGGAGAAGATTGAAGCTTTCGCGCCGGATGACCCAATATTTTTCCGCCTCCTCCCGATCGGAAATAAGCCGGCATTTGACCTTCATGGCGCGTATTTCCTTGACCGCTTTTTCCGATCTGCCCGTAACTTCCTCCTCGGAATCTCCTGTAAACTGCGCAAGAATAACCAGCTTCGGCAGTCCCCCCGTCAACAGCATTCCGGCCTCCGGAAGGAATTCCCAGGCAAGCTTAAGGATATTTTTCGGCTTCAGGATCCTTATAAGATCGGGGATGAATCGGATCGCCAATTTAAGGGTATTGTCGTCATAAGACTCGAAGCTTTCCGGCTTCAGACCGCGTATGACATTGACCACTTCCATCAATGATTTCATGTTCCGCAAAAAAACTACCACTAATTTTGAATATTTCTTAGGACGGACAAGCCGGACCTTGATATCGGTGATTATCCCCAGGGTCCCCTGCGATCCGACAAACAGCTTGGTCAGATCGAAAACGCCTTGTCCGGAGTTCGCCGAAGCATCCCAGATATTCCAAAGGGAATATCCGGCAGAATTTTTCACCACATCCGGCTTGGCCGCTCTGATGATCTTATCGTTTCTTCTTATCAGATCATATATTTTCCCGTAAATACGACCGATATGGCCGCCATCGGATATCTTCTTGTTCAGCTCCGCCCTTGAAAGCGGCTTTATGATATATTCCTTCCCGTCTCCTAAAATAACCTTCAATTCATATACGTAATCTTCGGTCTTCCCGTAAGCCGGAGTCTGCTCGCCTCCGGAATTGTTCGCAACCATTCCTCCGAGCGCGCAGATTTCCTTGGATGCGGGGTAAGTGGGAAGAATGAGCCCCTGTTTGAGAGTCTCCTTCTCGAAATCACGATAGTAAACTCCCGGCTCCACTGCCGCGGAAAAATTACTGATATTCTTTATGCGGTTGAAATACTTCGTGAAATCCAAGACTATGGACTCACTCAACGGTCCGCCGCTCATATCCGTCCCTCCGCATCTGGCTGTGAGAGAAATATCCTCCCTTTTTTCCTTTTTCCCGGCGGCATACGCGATAAGATTCTGGATGTCCTCGACGTCTTTAGGCGCCACGACTATTTCCGGACGGACCTCGAAAAGACTGGCATCGCGGCTGTACTTAACGCGTGTCGCATCATCAGACCAGACATCTCCTTTGATGAGCTTTTTGATATCCTCGCTATGACTTGTGAATTTCATCATATTTTTTGGCTATTATGAAACCGAGGATAAACGCAAATGTCAGCGCAAATCCGCACATCACGGAAGCGACCGCCATCGCAGTTTCCGGGAATATGAAGTAAGTCAACCCCATCGGAACCATGAAGGAGAAATATCCGAGAATCATCCAGAGAAGAACATTGGCATTCTTGTTTTCCCAAGGCCGATCGCCTTTCAATTTTCCCAGAGCGTCAAAAATGCCGATGAACAACAAGCCTAAATAATAAACTCCGTAAGTCCAATAAAGCTCCTGCGCCGTGCTGAAAATTATGTAATTTCCTCCGCAAACTCCTCCGGTTATGGATCTCGGAACAAATGCGAAAATCAGGATGAAAACTCCGGCAAGCGTATAAGCGAATCTAAGGAAATTACGGTTGCCGGTGACTATGGAAACAAGATGTATTCCGAGCGGCGGAAGCAGCGTGATGATGATAAAACCGAGGCGGGCCCAAAAAATCATATTATCACCGGTACAAATCCGATATTCAGCAAATTGGAAAGAGCCGAGCAACAAAAGAATGAGTATGGAAAGTTTTCCGAATAAAGTCCCCCGGAATCTCAAATAGGCGTAGGCGGCGATGAGAAATTCGGCTACGAAAGTCACCAGCATCACTTCCGGCGTGAAACAGAAAAAAGAAGATTTATCCTTCCATGGAATTTTCATATCATTCAGTCCCGTCAATATCCGCATCCTTGATCGGAACTGTTTCAGATTTCAAATCAACAGTTTTTTCCTCAGGCGGACATTCCCACTCATATCGGATCGGGATTCCGGAACCCTTGGCTATACATTCATTGGGATAAGTCCTGCCATCCATTCCGCAAACCGGATCGAAATTATCCGCACATATCGCAGAACCGCCAGATTCTACAGGATTTTTGATCACAGACGGCGCAACCTGACTTGCGGCCTCGCAGTTGGCGAATTGCCTTTTAAGAACCTCATATTTCTGGACATACTCCTGCTCCGTAATACGTCCTGCCTTGAAAAAATCCCAGACTTCATCGAGACTCTTGCCGATCTGGCTGCAAACGGCGATTTCCGCGCGGAACGCCGCCTCCGGAGGCAACGTTACAGGAAGAGGCGCTAATCCTGATTTCAATTCCTCCTTCTGCTTCCAGAATATCTTCTCTCCTATCTCGGTTTTTTTCGATGAATCCGGAAATTCCTTCAGAAGAGACTCCAGCTCCGGAACGCTTTTCTCCTCCAGAAGACCCTCGATATCCTCCCGGGCCTGATTTGAAAATTCCTTTCTTATATCATCCAACTCCTTCCAGATATCTCCGTCAACATCCCCTTCGAATCTCCCGATTATCTCCGCTGAATGGGCGTTTTTAAGGTCGCCTCCATCCGAATCTTCCAGGGATTTTTTGAGCTTTTCCGCAAATTTTTTCGGATCGTCTTTTGATGCCGCTTCGGATACGGACTGCTCCAGAAGACCCTTTGCCGATTCCGTCAGATCCTTTATTTCCTCGTCACCGCTAAATTTCTGACCGAGGGAATCGAATAATTTTTCATGTTTTACCGCTCTGTCCGCCAGATCGGAAAAAAGTTTTTCCGCATCCGGACCGTCGATGTTTGCCTCCAAAGCGCTAAACTCTTCCTTGAGTCTCGCCTGGTTGTCTCGATAATTCCTGATCGCTTTCGCGACCGCAACCTGATTGCCGCCGCTTAATTGCTCAACCATCTTCAATTCTGCGGCCTTTTCATTCACGATACGGAGTTCCAATCCGGCCCTGGCAACAGGATCGAAAGTCGTCAATCGCCTGAACGAACGGCCTAATTCCTTGAAAAAATAGAATGGGTTGGTCGGCAGAAGACCCGCGTCCGCAATGCCGAGATCTTCTATCGTCACTTCAGCGGCCTGGGCTAGCAGGACGGATTCGTCAATCTTCGCCGATGCCTGATTGTAAAAAAACAGACCCGGCAGAAAAACAGAGAGCATAAGGTACTTTTTCATATACTTATTATACAGCTTTTCCATATCCGACCAAAACTCCGACAGAATCAAAAACCCCGTAAAAACGGGGTTCAAAGTCTCATTAAAACGCTTATATCCGCCTCGCCTTTTATTACGAGATCGAAATACATAGTCACTTTTATACCCGACAAGGAGACTTCGCGGATAACCCTGACCGGATAATTGTTTTTTACGCGTATAAGCCGCCAGACACCATCTTCCCGATGCGCTACATATCTGATTTTTATCTCCTTTCCGCCGTAAATCAGCGCTTTCTCCCAGGCCAAAACCGGATAACCGGCCGCATCAATCTCGATACGCACTCCGGAATCGCCGGTCCGCTCATTGATATATACCGCATATTCCCCGACAATCGTTCCGTCGACGGCGGCAAGGTCGGCAGTCCTGTTCTTTCTCCACGGGAGAAGATTGAAATCCGGTATTTTATTTCCCAGCATCCGGATCACCGGCGCATTTCCGCAGGCAGACTTCCGTAAAAATATTCGGCGCGGTCTGGAGACGAATTTTAAGGCCGCAGAATTTTCCGCTCTCTCCGTCGATCCACATGCGGAAAATCACTCTTTGATTCAATATCCCAGATACCCACTTGCCGTCTTTCAAAATTTGCGAGACGATTTTGATTCCGACGGCTTTCCCGTTTCTGAATTCGGCAAGCGTCCATGAAGCGGCTGAAACGCCGCGCCCATATACGTCATACCAAATCAGAAATTGCCGGAAATCGGATCCCTTGTTGGTTTTTTTCTCATAGAGAAAGCTCCTGCCGGCCGGCTTCTGTATCCCGCTATTGAAATCAATCCAAAGCGGGTCTTCGGAAATCAACAGCCAATCATCAATATTTATTTCCGGGAAATTCATGATTTCCCCGATACAAACAACTGACTACAGATTAACCCCGAAAACCGGTTAAATCAATCTTGGGCTCGGCGGCCATCAGGCAGCAAAAGCATTCCGTCTCCGAATGAAAAAAGCCGGAATTTCCTCTTTATCGCCTCTCCATACAAGGACAGAAGATTCTTCCTGCCGATGAAGGCCGAAACAAGCATCATCAGACTCGATTTCGGGACATGGAAATTCGTGATCAACCCGTCGACAAAACCGAACCGATATCCATTGCGGATGAAAATGTCCGTCGAGCCGGAAAGTTTTCTCAATTTTGCGGAACCGTCGGATGCGGATTCCAAGGTCCGCGCCACTGTAGTACCCACGGCGATTATGCTGGCTCCATTGTCCTTTGCCCGATTCAAAAATACGGCGTCTTTCCGGCTTATCTCATAGTATTCCCCATGAAGCTTTCCGGATCGGATATTTTCTTCAGTCAAAGGCGCGAAAGTCCCCAGGCCGACATGCAAAGTCACGAACTTCATCCTTACCCCGGATTTTTTCAAACCCTCCAGAAGTTTTTTGGAAAAATGCAGAGAAGCTGTCGGAGCAGCCACTGATCCGCGATCTTTCGCAAAAACCGCCTGATATTTCTCCCGTAATTCACTCTCGTTCAATGGAGAATCTTTAATATATGGCGGGATCGGGGTTATTCCGTATTTTTCCAAAATCCCGAAAAGCTTGGAAATCGGGAAGGACGGCTTCAGATAATAAAATTTTTCCGCCTGACTCATGACGCGGAAAGATATTTTACCGGCAAGAGACAGATCAGATCCGGTTTCTATTTTCCGGTCAGCCATTACTTTGATGAGACCGCCTTCGGCGGAAAGATAGATCACCCTCACTTTGCCGCCGGTCGGCTTGGAAACGACAAGTCTCGCCGGAAGGACCTTTGTCCGGTTGAAAACCAAGACGGAGTTTCGCGGAAGATAATCGGGAAGATTGCGGAATGTTCCGTATTTCGTCTTCCCGAAGCTCCGGTCATATATCAAAAGCCGGGCGCTTTCCCTCGGCGAAGCCGGCTTCCGTGCAATCAGCTCTTCCGGAAATTCATAATCATACTTTTCCAGCAGTTTCTCCAAATTCATCATAATCTGCCTTTCCGGATATCTTCTCGGAGCTTGGCGACATAGGCATTGAAATAATGAAGGTTATGAAAGGTAAGTAAGCTCAACGGAGCAATCTCCTTTGCTTTCATCAGATGACAGATATAGCTCCTAGTATGATTTTTGCAGACATCGCAACCGCAATTCGGATCAAGCGGACGGAAATCCTTCAGAAGCTTCGCGTCATAAAGATCCAGCTTCCCTTTTGACGTAAAAGCCACCCCGCGGCGCGCGTAATGGGTCGGTACGATGCAATCGAAAGTATCCACTCCTTCGGCGATTATTTTCGGCATATCTTCCAGATATCCTATGCCGAGAAGATGGCGCGGCTTGTCCTCCGGCAGTTCGGCATTGACCCAGCGGAGCATCTTGGACATTATCTTTTTCTCATCGCCGAATTCCCCGCCAATGGCGAATCCGTCGAACGGCAGAGAGCCGATGAATTTGGCGCTTTCAATCCTCAAGTCCTTGAATTTCCCACCCTGGACTATGCCGTAAAGCGCTTGTTTGGATTTTTTCACATCAAGACAGATCTTGGCCCAGCGATGGGTTTTTTCCAATGATTTTTTCGTGTATTCATAGTCCGCGATTGGCGAAGTGCATTCGTCAAAAGCAAGGATGATATCCGCACCGAGCGACTCCTGGATCTTTATGGATTCCTTCGGACCCAAAAACATCTTCCTGCCGTCAGTATAAGCGCGGAATTCCACTCCGTCATCGGAAATCTTCAGAAGTTTCGGCTGCTGACCGTGATGTATCTGCTCTTCAGATTTTTGCTTGAGGATTTTCCCGGTTCCGAAATCCCTTCCGAATCCAAGACTGAAAACCTGGAATCCCCCGGAGTCAGTCATGAATGGCTTCGGCATATTCATGAATTTCTGCAATCCCCCGCCGGCTTTCACGACTTTTTCCCCGGGACGGATAGCGAGATGGAAAGTATTGGCGATAAAAATCTGCGGATTGGTCTTCAGTACCTGATCGTTGGTCAGGGCCTTGATGGCCGCCTGGGTAGCCACCGGAACAAATGCCGGAGTTTCAACCTCGCCGTGAGGAGTCTTCAAAATACCGAGACGGGCGCGGCTTTTTTTGGACTTTTTAAGTATCTTGAATTGAATCATTGAGGTAGGTTTTGATGATTAGTTCTTTAGTTCTTTAGTTATTTAGTTCTTCGGTTTCTCCGTTCTTTGGTTCTTATTTATTATTTGTTAGATTAAGCTTGTATACCTTGAATACCTCATCTCCACGCCTGTTGTAAATACTCCGCTCCGCTCCGGACGTCAGAACGCCAAGATCATAAGGCGCAACCCAATTGGTCTTTTGAATGAAATAAACTATCCGGAAACCGCTTTTTTCCACATAATCCTGACCGTTTTCCGCTAAGTAATCCAGATATGTCTGCAGACTGATTATCGGCCAAGCACGATAAACATGAAGTTTGTCCAGAACCCAAAGCTTCGCGCCTCCATCAAAATTCCCTTCATAGACGACCAATGCCGGATATAATTCCGCCCTTACCGCCAGACCTTCGTCCAGCGCCTTTTTGCGGAGATCTTCCAAAAATCCATACTTCACATCAAAGGTGACAGCCGGCATTCTGCCGTAAAACTCTTCTTCCAGATATCCGGAAAGCTCATTATAACCCCAATTATAATTTTCATACCGAACATTTGAAGCCAGCCAGGGATTGGGACCGAGCGGGTAATCCAAAATCTGATTATTCACGGAATAAAATATTTCAAAACACAGCACTGCAATAAAAAATATTTTAGGAATATTTCCGTCGCGATGCAAAAATGCGGGCAAAAATATCCCGACAGCAAGCGCCATGAACGGCGAAAGCATGGTGAGAAACCGGTAAGAAGGACCGATGAATGCCAATAATATAAGAACAGATAAAGTCGAAATGATTAGCATGCGATGCCTAATTAAAACTTCTTTCCCACCTCTCACCAATAAACCGAGAAACGAAATAACACTGAAGGCACAAAGAGATAAAAACATCCAAGAATTGCTGTTGACCAATCGGGGAAGAAAATTTATCAACCTATCCGAAAGACTTCCGATCTCCTTTCCCGGCGCAACCTGCCAGACGTCAGGACGCTGTCCGAAAATATGCGAGAATTGAAAATCGAAATGACCGACTACCCGGTAAAGTTCAAAATTATATATGAGCGTCGGACTGAAGAATATAATGGCCGCAATTATCCCCTGCCAAAGATACCGGTTCCGGAAATAATTCCGTTGAAAAAGCGCAAGATAAAAAATAAAAATCGGCGCCAAAATAAGGACATTGTATTTGAATTCCGACCCGATTCCGATTATCGCGCCGACCCAAAGCAGATATTTCGGATCCCGCAGTGATTTCAAAAAATAATATAATCCGAGCAAAATTGCAAAGATCGCATAACTTTCCTGAAGACCGATTCTGGATATATACACGCCATTCACAGTTACAGCCAGAAGTCCTGCGGCAATCAATCCGACTTCCTGCGAATACAGCAGAAGTCCGATTTTATAAAGCAAATATACCGAACCGATTCCAAGGACAGCGGATGGGAAACGCATCCCGAAATTATTGTCTCCGAACACTCTCATGGAAAGATTCTGGACCAAAGGAACGCCCCATGGATGATCGTGCATGGAAAGATTCGTCCACCATGGACGATCTGAACCCCACCATTCCCACGGAGTGGTCTGAACAGCCGCCTCATCAAAGTCGATCATTCCGAGTCCGCGAAAACCCATGAAAACTTCGTCACTGACAGTATCGCCGGAAGAAAGCCCCCAAAGTCGCAAAATTGCGGCAGCGATCAAAATATAAAACAGAATATCTTTTTTAGACATCCCACGCATGACGAGGACTGCGCTCTGCGCAACCCGGATTAACGACTTCCAACTTTTTATTTAAGACCATATAATAGAAAATTTTCATTATTGATAAATATTAACTGTCCTCGTTATGCGTGGGATTATTTCTTGACCGCCTCGATGCAAAGAAAAAGCGGGATCTCCTTGCGAGCGCGATCTTCGGCTTCAGAACGCGGGCCCTTCTCGCTGACCCGGTTGGAAGTCCACTCCTCGAATCTGCTCACCAGGAAATTATTCTTCGCCAGAACTTTGAAATAAAACTGCAGTGGTCGATGAAAAGAAATAGTAAATTCTCCGGCCACCGGGACTTGTCCTGAACTTGTCGAAGGATGCATCTGGATTTTTGTGCTGGACTCGGAAAGATACCGGTCAATCCTTCGATACTGGACTCCTTTGACGCCAGTCTTGAGTTCTGCCGTAGCATCCCAGCCCCAGCTGGATTCTTTCGGAATCCGGAATGCCGGATGATTGAGAACCAGTACGAGCCGGCCGCCGGATTTCGAAACGCGGAAACATTCTGAAATCGTTTCCTTCACTTTTTCTATATTCTGCAAAGCAAGAACTATCACCACCGCGTCAACGCTCCCGGACTTGATGAAAGAAAGGTTGTCCGACGGAGAGGTCTGATAGGTTATTTTCGGACGGAGCGACGGCGGAGTATTTTTCTCGGCAAGCTTTATCAATTCCGGCGCGATATCCGATCCGTAAACTCTGGCACCCGATTTCGCAAATTCACGGGAAAAAAATCCCTGCCCGCAAGCGACATCGATCATAATCATCCCCTTCTTTATATCCAGGATCCTCAACAGATTCGGCAGTATGAGCCCGGACTGATAATTGCCTTCTCCCTCAACCATCTTGTCATACCAGCCGGCCACCTTGCCCCAGGAAGTTTTCCCGTCCTTTTTCTGAATATCTGAAGACTTATTCATCAATATATTCTAAACAAAAATCGGCCTCCTGGATAGGAGGCCGATTTCCCGTTGTCTCTATGAATTAATCTTCAATTTCGTATCGAAGAGTGACATTGACGGTGATTTCCTGGGATCCCGGCTGTATTGAAGGGGCCGGACCGCTCTCCGCAACCATATCTCCGCCTATCCCATAAGCGGAATACTTGGCGTACATCGGAGCGTAACCGCCTTCATCTATGGAAAGCAGTCTTCCGACATCAAAACGTCCCGCCTTTGCGATTGATTTCGCCTTGGCCTTGGCTTTGGCGATTGCTTCCGCGCGCGCCTGATTCTGGAGTTCAGTCGGATCATCCATGGTAAAGTTCAGCTGGGAAACGGAATTCGCTCCGCTGACAACAACCTGTGTCAAAAGCTCTCCGACTTTGGAAAAATCCCTCACCTTCACTCCGATAGTCTGCTGAACCGTATAACCGACTATTTCAGGAGGCGGGCAAGACTTTGCCTCCGGAGAATAATAATCGGGCCGGCTATCTAAATATTTGTATATTGGTGCGACGCTGTACTGCTCGGTCTTGATATCCTCATCATTTACGCCGGCGCCTTTGACGACTCCGATCGCACGATTGACTTTGACCGTATTTTCAGTCTGTAGCGCGCCCAAATCTTTCCCTCCTTGAGTCAGGACGCTGAAGGAAAATTCGGCGACGTCAGGAATTGCCACTACCTTGCCTTCGCCGCTGACCGAGAAGCTGCGATAGGTACCAGGCTCAATGGAACGAGAATACGAATTGACATACCAAAGCGCGGATAAGGATAAAGCCGCCATAAGCGCGACTCCGGCCATGCCCAGATAATTCTTTATTTTCAGATCCATATCCATGAATTATTTATTGTTTATTTTTTTCCAGAGCAGGACAGCCAATAAAAGCAGGACAGCCCAGACAAGAAGCATAGTTATTCCCATGAATCCGCCTCCGCAACTGTAGCCATATCCTCCTCCCCACCCACCCATCATGTAATTCCACATAAATTTATTTTTACTTTTAATAATATGCTAATTATACCTTAACCAAGCCACTCCCGCAATTTAGGATATTTGGCGCAAATCGGAAGATTCGAGCACCATTCCTCCAAACCACCTGTTCTGCCGGCTCTTACTGCGGCGAAAAACAGGAGAGCTGCCGTATAAATTATATGCTCATCAACTATCAGAGAATGAGTGTTCGGATACGGAAACGGCAATGCGACATAATACATCATCATGAGCACCGCACCGAGAATTGAAGAAAGACGGACGCCGATTCCCAAAATGAGGGAAACGCCAAGAAGTGTCAGTCCCCACTCATTCATGAAATTCACCACCGGAAGTATTTCCGGATTGAGAAGCCACTGGAAGAACCAGGTGAAATTTTTCGCCCCCTTAATATAGCCCTCGGCAGTCCAGGCCGGATCGATCACCTTCGTGATTCCGGCATAGAAATACATCCAACCCATAGACACCCTAAGCAGAAACAAAGATAAATTTTGATATTTTTGCATGTAAATTATAAACAATTATATAATGCGCCCTTTAAATCCTATATCAATTATTATACCAAAAAATGGTATAATTGAGATGGTCGAATTAAATCTCAAATATATATGAAAAAAAGAAAAGTTTTGGGAGTTATAGTCGCCCTGTTCGGTTTGATAATGATGGGCGGCGCAGCGCAAAGCGGCTACGGATTAGTCGCGCCATTGAGCATGTCCCTGATAGTCCTTGCCGGATTGGCAATGATGTTCTGGGAAAAAGTGAATGCTTGGATGGGTGATGATCAGTCGCAAAAACCGCCGATGCAGTAATGACAGATAATAAAAACCGCCCCGACTCTATCGGGGCGGTTTTTATACGTTAATAGGACGGCAAAATCCATTTTTTCCAAACCGCTTCCGCCGGTTTACTGCGGATATTGGAAGTCAGATCGTTCCTAGGACTCGCATAATCCGGCGCCATGAGATCGTCCCAGGCGAATTTTGAACCGGGACCTATTCCCGCAAACCTGGTTCTTCCGGCGAACGCCTGAAACAGCGCTTCAATGGCATCGGCTTGACCCTGCCAATCACGGGAATAGCCGGCATTAACGACTTCGATAAAATCACCCCATTCCATTCCTCCCCTTCCGCTATTTGCTCCGTTATAACTTCCGACATTTTCCACCAAATAAATAGGTTTTTTATAATCCGCAAAATCCGCCTCGGCTCTGTCTAAAATTTCAGACCACGCTGCCCGCATTTCGGAGATGCTCGCCCCCTCGCGCAAATTCAATAAGGGGAGGTGAAGAATAAGCGCATCAGCGTCATCAATATATTTAGGACGAGGACTTAAGCGGAGCCCGCCGTAACTGTTAAAATTACTCGCATATATTTTACCGGAATATACGCCCCTCATCGCCTTGATGATTCCGCTGAATTTTGCATCTGCATAATCATAAAACGGCCTTGGTGTCGGCATGCGGTATTCCGGTGTGATATTAATTGCGTAAATACCGGCCTTTTCAGCGCTAATAGCCCAACTCACCAGAATATCCTGAAGCTGAGCGAATTCCGAATCAAGCCAAGCTTTTGTTTTTGGATCGTCTCTGCCGAAATCATCTCCCGCCCGCTGTTCCGCCGCATTGCCGCCTGCGCCGCCGCCAGCCGCTCCGCCTGTAAATCTTCCGATTAAACTTACATCAATGTATTTGGTATAATCCGCTCCGACATTATAAGCGATAATCGGTTTCAGATTATATTTCTTTGCAGTGCGGGCTATATCCTTCATCTCCGACGGTGTAATTGCGGCATCGCGCCAATTTTTATACGGAGAAGCTGTTTCTTCCAGTTTTATGCTTTCTTTATTATCGCCGATAAAATCAATGAAGCTGAAAACCATCGCCTCCTTTCCGCCGATACTCGCAACCCTGGCGAATGCGCTATCCAAGTTCCGTCTTGTATCTTCAAAAAGATTCATATTGTAGTTAATGGTCCAGGTATCTTCCATTGTGATCAACGGCGAAATATAGCTTCCGATTTGGCCGAATGCCGGAGAATCGCTCCACTTCGAAACGTAATCATATACGTCTTTTTTATACGACCTGACCGGAAGATTCTTTTCATCTGAAGAAGATTTATCGCTATTTCGGAGATATCTGTACGTAAGAACATCTCCGGTAACAACGCTCACTGATTTTCGGAAACTTAGATTATTTATTTTTTCCATTTCCATAGGATCATTTCCATCTATACTTATCAGCAATCTGCCGGCCGGAGCATCATATGGAATCGTAACCCAGAAATTGACTTCAGCCGGCTGACCAGCCGGGGCTTTTTCCAATTTTGAAAATTCACATACTCGTCTCGCCTCCCGGATCGGAAGGATATCACAACTCGGCGGCCAGACATCAAAATTAATAGCCAAATATCCGAAAACTGCGAATATCAGAACGGGACTAAGGATTATCAGCGTCCAGCTCAATAAGTTCAATAAAATATTTTTCATATCGGGTCTTTTGTATTTATTTAAGCCAATCACGCCATTCTCTCGGCCAGCCGATAATGAGCAACAGAGCCAAAGGAGCGCTCCAATTCGCCCATCTTTCCACAAAATCCCAGACCGGCATTCCGACCAGCGGACGCAAAAGCGCCGTCCAGAATCCCCAAAAAACCATCCAAAGAAGCGGCAAGCGCATCGGCTTGACCAACACCAGGATCGCCAGAAGAATATCCAGTAC
The DNA here is from genome assembly GCA_964355085.1 of uncultured Candidatus Saccharibacteria bacterium. Lineage (GTDB taxonomy): Bacteria > Patescibacteriota > Minisyncoccia > UBA6257 > 02-FULL-45-10c > REEB48. Next base: position 45,118 of record CAYHBW010000002.1, on the reverse strand, counting down.
GCCAAGCCAAAACAGAATATTCACGGCGGTTCCCGTATCGGAAATTCCGAAATTGGCGAACCATCCCACCCAATCTTTCTTCCCCTGCAAAGCGAATACTCCGTGACCAAGGAATTCACCGGCCACACCCACTCTCAAAACCCATTCTATTAATTTTAAATTCATGCTTTTTATAATGATAAATTATAATTGGCGACCTTTCTTATGATGAGATATGAGATAATAACTTCCCAGAATGAACAGCAGTGTCGAGGTCAGTGCGGAAATCATGCAGTAAAAGCAGATGGCCTTGATGACGAAAATCTGCAGATAGACGAACCAAACCGAAAAAATGAATCCGACGATTGTGAAAGCGGAAATCACGTATACCGTATTCCGGTTTTTTGAAGTCAAGAACCAGATTGCCAGCAGGAAGATCAGGAAATAATAGAGCACCCCGAGATAAGCCACCGGGATATTCATGATTTCCGCATAAATGCTGGTCGCGACCTTGTTGCAGCCCTCAAGTATGGTGCAGATTATCGGAATTCCCTTGAACCTCTGGATGGACAGATAGAGCGCGTCAAGAAATCCGGAAAAGCTGATGGCGATGAAAGCCCAATTCAATTTTTCCAATTTATCGTTCTCCATATATTATACCTTTTTTAATCTTAATGAGTTCAGCACGACCGACAGCGAACTGAAAGCCATCGCTCCGCCCGCCAGCATGGGATTAAGAAGAATTCCGTATTTCGGCCAGAGAACTCCGGCCGCGACCGGAATCAGGACGATGTTATAGATGAAAGCCCAGAAAAGATTCTGCTTGATATTGATCAGGGTTTTGCGGCTGACAAATATCGCATTCACAATACCTATCGGATCGCCGGAAACCAGAGTGATATCTGCGGACTCGATTGCGATATCAGTTCCCGTCCCTATCGCGATGCCAACATCCGCCTGCGTAAGGGCCGGAGCGTCATTTATGCCGTCGCCGACCATGGCGACCAACTTACCCTGATCCTGCAGGGATTTTATCTTGCCGGCCTTATCCTGCGGAAGAACCCGCGCCATGACTTTCCCGATTCCGACCGCCTTGGCGATCGCATCGGCGGTCCGCTCATTATCACCGGTTATCATCCAGATTTCCAATCCGAGCTCTTTCAGCTTTCTGACAGCTTCGGCTGCAGTCGGCTTAACTGTGTCCGCCACGGCAATCAGACCGATAAGATTTTTTCCGTCTGACAGAAAAAGAGAGGTTTTGCCGTCGCGCTCCAATTTTTCCGACTGCAAAAGCGCGAATCTGATATCTACGCCCTTTTCCCTCATCAATGATGCGTTCCCGAGAAAATATCTTTTCGGTCCGGATTTCAAAATCAGGTCGCCTTCAATCCCGAATCCTGGCACCGCGCTGAAGTTCCTGACCTTGAGAAGATCTTCTTCCGGCTTGAAATATCCCGCGATCGATCTGGCAATCGGATGCTCGGAAAGTTTTTCCAGAGATGCCGCGCATCGGATGACTTCGGATTCATCGATTCCTCCGAAAGAAATCACGTCTGTAACTGACGGCTCGCCCTTTGTTATGGTCCCGGTTTTATCCAGAACCACGGCGCCGATCTTACCGGCCACCTCCAGCGCTTCCGCATCCCTAATGATCACTCCATGCTCCGCCGCCTTGCCTGTGCCGACCATTATGGAAGTCGGCGTTGCAAGACCCATTGCGCAAGGGCACGCCACGACCAGAACCGCTATGGCGTTTATCATCGCAAATGAAAATCCGTAACCGTATGGAGCCCAGAAAAACCAGAAAAGGAAAGTAGCCGCGGATATTCCCAGGACTATCGGGACAAAATAGGAAATCACAAAGTCGGCCATTTTCTGGATAGGCGCCCGGCTGGCTTGCGCGGATTCAATCATAGCGACAATCTGGGCAAGAAATGAATCTTTCCCTACCTTGGTAGCCCGCATGATGAAGCTGGTATTCTTATTTATCGTAGCGCCGATAAGCGCATCTCCTTCTTTCTTATCAACCGGCAATGATTCGCCGGTGACCATCGATTCATCAATAACCGCATATCCGTCCACAATTGTTCCGTCCACCGGAATCTTCTCTCCTGGCTTCACCCTCATCAGATCTCCGGTTTTTATCCGATCAACCGGAACATCCGTCTCGTGCTTTCCTTCGTCCAAAAAATGCGCGGTTTTCGCCTGAAGCTTCAGAAGTTTTTTGATCGCTTCGGAAGCGGAACCCTTGGCTTTCGCCTCTAAATATTTCCCGAGAATTACCAATGTTATCACGACCGCTGAAACATCGAAATAGACATCGAGCGTAACTGCAGCCGGAATCCGGGAAATTTCCATGAAAGTCACGGCCAGGCCAGAAAAATAAGCCACGCCTGTTCCAAGAGAGACCAAGGTATCCATACTCACATTAAATCTCTTCAAAGACGCCCAAGAACTTGTCCAAAACTGTTTTCCGACCCAGAATTCAACCGGGGTCGCAAGAATGAACATCAGCAGGAACAGCGTAGAGCGGTCGAATAATCCGCCCAATCCGGGAAGAAATTCGGAAAAACCGAGCGCCATTATCAATGCGGAAGAAACCGCGCCGAACAAAAATTTATTCCAAAGCTTCCGGATCTCCTCTTCTTTCAGCATCTTGGCGTGATCATGGCCCTCCATATCCCCGCCTTTCATTCCGGACATATCGTGACCAGCATGTTCCTGCCTGCCCATCTCCTCAACTAATTCATAACCGGTCTTATCCTTAACAAAATTAGATATTTTCGAAGAATCAATCGGTTGATTGCTTTGGATAACCGCTTTTTCCGTCGCGTAATTCACATTCGCGGACAGCAGATCCGGCATCTCTTTGAGCGCCTTTTCAATAGTCAGCGCGCAGGAGGCGCAATCCATCCCGCGCACTATGAAAGTTTTTTTATGGTTCATATCAGTATGCATTAATTATACCTCACAAAAGCCGCTTGAAATTTATCCGGAAGCCGTACATTCCCATCGAACAGAATCCCCGCATCTCGCCGCCTGCCAGATCCGCAGGAATCGCGATTTCAACAATCCCGGATGACGGAAGAAAATTACGGTATGAAAGAGCAGGAATGACCAAGCTTGCGGAGCAATCGAAAGTGCCGTCGGTTTTTATCCGCAAAACAGTCGGTACCCCGGCTTTCGCCTCGACAATCCGCGGCGAATATCCGCCTTTGGCAAAAATAGCGATAATCTGCCTGCCATCGGAAAAAGAAACCGGCGGTTCGTCTGCCGGACCGATATCTGCGCCGGACTTATCTGAAACAAACCAGATTGCCGACCAGATGATAAGAGCGCTTAGCGCGATGGAAATCATGATTTGAATATTTAGGGATTTCATAAATTAAAGAGCGGATCAATAATTCCGGCAACGACTATCGCATTCAGGAGATTAAACAACGCAAGCGCAATCACAATCAATCCAGTCACCTTAAAGAACAGCCCCTTCCATGGCTTATGCGAAATATTCAGCGCGCCGAACGAAAGAAGAGCGAGCGCTGGAAAAGTTCCTGCCGCAAAAGCGGTCATCGTCAGAGCTCCTCCAAGAAAACTGCCGGTAGTGAGCGCATAAATCTGCATGGATTGAGTGAACCCGCATGGCAGAAAAAAGGTTCCGATACCGACAAACAGCGGCAATAGCCGATGATCATGTCCGAAATTCATCTTCTTGAAATATTTCATCAGTCCTGCCGGAAGCGTAAATTGAAATCTTTTCGTAAAATGAAAGACATCAAGCAAATTCACGCCAAGAACCAGCATCACCAGGGCGACAAGAATGCCAAGTATTCCGCTGCCTACGATTCCTAGCTGAAAAGATTTTCCAAGAAAACCGATTGCGCCACCGAGAACGAAAAAACCGCCTAACCTTCCTAAGTGAAAAAGAGTTTGCGTCCGCCAAGTGCCGTTTTCTTTTGCAGAACTGGCCGAAAGAGACAAAACTAATCCACCCACCACAGCAAGACACGTGGAGACCGAAGCGACTAGACCGATAAGAAATGCTGTCCAATAATCCGCGCCGGAAACATCAATCAAGCCGGCAATTCCAGATTTTTGAAGCGCCAAAAAACCGAGAACAAGAGTCGAGGCAATCGGAACGGCGTAAATAAAATCTCCCCATTCTGCGCCTTTTCTGATTTTTTCCGACAGTATCAGGTAACCATGATTTTTTAACGGCCTGCTAAGTTCTTCCGCAATATCTTCCGGAGAGCCGGAGAAATCTCCGGAAATTTCCAACTTGGAATCCGTAAGTGATACCTTGGCCATGCTGACGCCCGGCAGCGATCTTAACGCATCTTCAATCAATAAGACACATGAAGAACAATGCATCCCTTGAATATGGAATATGTAATCCTGTTTCATAATTTATTTTTTATTGGGTAATCTTAAAAACAAAAAATCCCTTGTGGGATTTGAGAACGCATAAATAAACCGCAAGCGGAGAATTTATGCGCTTAAAACAAAGCTCGGACTGTTGAAATGAATGGCCAGCCATTCAAAATTATGCGCCAAAGAATTATTGGAGTCCTTGAAAAGATCGCCAAGCGCGGAAACCGGACGGAAAACGGCCTCTGGAATATCCGGATTTCTTCCGGAGACCGCGAAAGCCAAAGCGATCAATGAAACCAAAGATGCAAAACCGGTCAAAAATGCGAGAGAGAAACTCTTAAGGACCTCAAGATGTGAAAAAGCCGCTGAAACCGGAACCACCCCGGACGGACAAAGCCCTTTATCAGCGAGAGAAGCGATACAACCTCCATGCAAATGCTGGGCGCTGGTCATACCGACAAATCCGAAGACCGCAATCCCAATAAAACTTGCAAGTATTAAAATAGTGAGAATTGACTTCATTGTTATATATTATAACTCAAAAATATTTTTCTTACAATAGAAAACCCCTGCACGAGCAAGCTCGTGCAGGGGTCTGACTTAGGGAACCAAGGCTCCAAGAGCCCAAGGATCCTAAGAATTGCGGGAGAAGATCAGGAAGCCGACGAACCACTCGAACGGAATCTCGACCGAGTCGGCATCCACGCCCCAACCGTCGCCGTCCCAGTAGACGCCGACCGCCCAGAGCACTCCTTTGGAATCGCGGACATAGAAGATGTTCGCATATCCGTTGGTTAGGAGTATTCCTTGCTCTCCATTAGGTTGCTTTTCCAGGAGCTCCCAGATGGAGGTGAGGTTGGTTTCGGCCTTGTCCCCGAGTTCGGTGAGGATCGGCTTGTCCAGGGAGTCCTTTTTGAGCTGGCTCACCTTGAGCTCGACTTCTCCTTGCGGCGCTTCCTCTTTGTGGAGGAAATGCTGTTTGAAGTTGTCGCCGAACCAGGCGAACTTCACCGCCTTGATGTTCGTGGTGAAGTGGTCGCTCGCAAAGAACTTTCCGGTTGCGGGGATCTTGACGGTAGTGACGGGAGACAGGAGGTCGGAAATGCGGGCCATCCTGGCCACCGTCAACGTCAACTTGCCGGAAAGGATACCTTTCACAACATCCAATCCACCAAGCTTGTTCACGAGCGCCTCCGTCTGTCCTAACGTCAGGTCTCCGTATTTCATTGATTTCTCCTCCGACTGTATTGTCGGACGACTTCTCGCTGCCCGCGAGATAAGGGTCAAGGTACGATTCAACGGAACTTCATAGCTCCCGATGATTTAATATATTATAGAATATACAAATATATATGTCAAATATGCGGATTTACCTGATTTCCACGATTTTTTCTCTGGACGTGCCTCCGACGACAATCCGCACCTGGGATTTTGAAACATTAAAATAATCCGCAAGAACACGAATGACAGCTTCATTGGCCTTACCGTCAACCGGTAATTCCTTCACAAAAACCTGATATTGAATTTCTTCGCCTGTCAATTTCTGAAGAATAATTTTATCGACTTTCTCTTCTTTCGCCTTTAATTTGACGTGAATTGAAATGCGCATCCTGTATGTAATTTACTCAACGATGACTGCCGCCTTCATCCAAGGATGGGGTCCGCAATGATACGGGAACGATCCGATTTTATCAAAAGTAAATTCAAAAATTTCTCCTTTGCTTAAAAGTTTACTGCCGAATCCTCCGTCATCCGCCAAAATATTATGCTTTGTACTGTCTTCATTCTTCCAGATGACCTTCGTCCCAACAGGGATTTTAAGTTCCTTCGGGCTGTAAGAAAAATCAGCTATCTTCACTGGAACCGGAATTCCGGCCGCAAGCTCGACAGCATCATCATTTCCTGAATCTGAAACAGGCATGTCCCCGCCGCGCATCAATACATAAGCTCCACCGGCTACCAGCGCTACCAACAGGATTGAGTTCAGTATAAATCTCCTATTAATCATATGAAGCCATGATAGCACCTATCTGAATCTCACCGGAATCAGCAACTCCCGGTCATGCTCCGGCAGACCGGATGGATTATCTTTCTTCAATATCAAAATCCCGTTATCCGTATCCGGGGCCGGAAATTCCAATTCAACCTCAAATGGCACAAAGTCTTCCGTCATCCACGCATCCAGCGCCTGCGCCGGCTTGACTGCGATTTCCTTGCCGTTTCCGTCCAGCAGTCTGACCGGGAATGAAGCTTCGAAAAACCAGAATCCGCGCGCCTGCCCGGAAACCTTCAGCGGACTTGAAACCAAAAATTCCGGCAAAGGAGATGCGACCGATATCAGATCCGGGATGCCAGCCGGCTCCGGATATTTATAATAAAAATTCCGCATCTGCCAGATACCGGCCGCTGATATCAATATAACTATTGATAATATGTATTTTTTCATAGATTTGACAGAAATTCCCGCCAGGAGAAAACAAGTTTATAAAATTCGTCCTCCGGATATATCCTGTGCCTGTCGAACAGATATCGGTTTTGAACGCCGGAAAGATTCTCAAGAATACGCCGCTCATCATCCAGATAATGGGTTATGCCGAGCCGGACTGCGCGAATGTTCTTATCTTCCGGCTTATCCACAAAAAAAGCGTTTTCTTCATTGAAAAATGCCGGCCATAATCCGTGCTTCTTCAGGAGCTCGATTGCAATTTCCGGATTTTTCCGGCGGGATATCAGGAAAATCGGCAATTCCATTTTCATAATTTCTTTAAGAACCGTCCTGGCTCCGCGCATGACCTGCGGGCGAAGCGCATATTTCCTGTCGCCATAAAGAAAATCCTGGATTTGCTGGTTTATTTCATGGGGGATGATATCATGCATCATATCGGACGGCGTCTGCTCCGGCGAAAGCGTGATTCCGAATTTTCCGGCCAGCATAATTTTTGAATCGGTATGATCGATGATGACCCCATCCATATCAAAACCGATGATCGGCCGGTATTTTTCATCATCCTCTATTTTATTTGAAGTCTTTTTCCTCATGGAGTATCTTTAATATAGCAATAAATCAGCTCTTTCCCAAGGAGAAGACATGAATCAGGAGAAGGTATTCGAAGCGCAAGCGGAAAAAATTCTCCGCTATCTTAGAAGCGACATCCGCTATAATCTGAAAGAAATTCCGAGACCTTTTTTCATCGAATTCACCGGATCTCCGTCTGCCGGCAAAACTACCGCGATTACCGAATTGGATAAGTTCTTCCGCAGACAAGGATTCCGCGTGCTGCGACCCCAGGAGGGGGCTGAAGTCATACGGCACATCGAAAGAACTACGCCGGTCTATAATACCCGTACCGGTCTTTACGCGCTTTCACTGTTACTCGATGAAAGCGTCGGACACAAATACGACATAGTGATTTTCGACAGGTGCATATTTGATGCTTACTGCTGGATGATGTACTGGAATGAAAAAGGGAAACTTACAGACACGGAAAAGAATACCATCCAGTCCTTCTTCCTTTCCCCGTTATGGGCAAATTGCATTGATGTCGCGTACTTCATGGTTTCCGATCCGAAAGTCGCCATGGAACGCGAATTGAAAATCGCCCTAAGCTCCAAGCTCGGAGAGACGACCAATCCGTCGACGATTGAAACCCTGGTCCGGCGTTATTCCGAAGCGTTCCTCTGTCTTTCCGGAAAATTTCCGCAGATCAGACTCATGGACACTACCGAATTAAGCGAAAAGGAAATGATAACCCGCATAGCATCCGATATCCTTAATGCGTTCGAGCAGAAAACCAAAAACGGCTCTTAAGCCGTTTTTTCATTGTTTGTTCAAATCTTTAGTTTGATTACAAACAATAGAATCCCGCCATAGGCGGGATAAAATTTTTTAAAATTTTAATTTCTAATGTATCGGCGATCCCGGTGGCGCCTCCCGCTCCGGCATCAGAATAACCGGCCCGTTTTCATCGCTCGCCGCCAGAAGCATCCCCTGGCTTTCAAAGCCCATGAGCTTGCGCGACTCAAGATTGGCGACAATCACTATCTCCCGTCCCGTAATATTTTCCGGCGCATAAACTTTGCCGATTCCGGCAATCACCTGTCTGGATATCGGCTCACCTGTCTCATTTTTATCGCCGGCATCAAGCTGCAGCTTCAGGAGTTTTTCCGAACCATCTATGCGCTCGACCGAAAGAATCTTCGCTATGCGAAGTTCGACTTTCTCGAAATCACTGAATGGAATCATGAACTTAAATGTAACAAAAAATCGCCGATTAGGCGAATTTAATTTTGAGGAGGAGCAGAGAAGTTAGTAAAAAGAACAATGATATTATATCCTTCTTTATTCAGTGCAGATATCTGCTCAACGTCATTAGGAAGAACCAAGGAAATATTGTCCTTTTCTTTAGTAATCGGCTCATTATTCTCATTAAGCGGAACAAACCTGAACCAAACAAATGATCCGTCGCGTATGCGCATTTCCATCTTAATAGTTGAAGCTTCGCATTTATATTTTATTTTGCAAAAATTATTGACAATGCCCAGCGTTTTAGTAATCTTAACAAATAATGCGATTGCATCATCCGGCGATAACGGTTCGTCAGGATTCACTTCAAATTTCTGATTATTCTTAAGCGCCGAGATAATATCAGGAATAAATTCAATGACTAATCTTTCAAAAAGTTCATTCGGTTCAGAGTCGCGCCGGAATTCCAAAAACTTCATACCACCCGCCCCTGCTTTTTAATCAACTAATATAAGATTAGCAAAATATAGAAAAAAATCATACCCCTTCTATCTCCGCCGCCGCCTTCCGATAACTGCAATAATCGCAATCAATTCCGGAAGCCGGAATGACATCGCCGGCGAGAACTTCCTTTATCTTGAACAGGACATTATCTATCCAATGGTCGCTTCCTTTATACGGAATTATTTTTATATTGAATTCCAATTTTGCGTCAAAAGCTTCCTTATCGGAATCGCCGTTGCAATAAACGAAATAAGCGGTATCGGAAACATTGAATCCGTTATGACGCAAAAGCCACTGATAAATTTCAACCTGACGCTTATAGCCGATCTGCCACGGAGCATCGAGATTCACCTCTTCTTTCTTGGAAGTCGCCTTGTAATCCACAACGATTAGTTCTTTTTTCGGAGTCACCCAGATATCGTCCACGCCGCCGGTCACATTGATATTCGTCGGCTCATGCACATACTGGACTCCCCCGCGGAGCGCGTCCCGCCACTCATCCATATTCGCGTGCTCGAACGGAACAGCGTTGATTCCATACGCCTTCATGAGCGGATGCGCGGTTCCTTTCGCTCGATGGGCGTCAAATTCCTTTTTGAGCAAGGTGTCCACGGCGTTGTTCAGATTGAACGGAAAACTGGGCGGCTGACCGACGCCAAGGCGGCGATCCAGATAAAAACAGCGTGGACAGTTCAAAAAAAGATCTATTTTTGACCGGCTCAATCTGAATGGCTCATCAGATAAGGGATTATACACTCCTCTGCTTTTTTTCGGATTGTAAAATTTGGACATATAGAGTCTAATTCAATAATAATCCCATAACGCGATACTTGCCAATTTCATACAGAATCAGACAGGAGGAAGGAAATCGTAGTTTTAACTACCTTTCCGACTTGTCCGCCTCTGGAGGACGACTAACGCAGTTATGGATAAAATTGGCTATATCCCGGAGGGTTTTCGCTAAAATAATTTATCTCAGCGTCGCTCCTCCTCACAGTAGTTATCACCACAGTTTCGTCGTCGCTTCTTGATCTAAATCATTTTAGCTGACAACGCGTTTGCGGAATATTATTGAATTAGACTCTTCTTTTTTTAAAAAAGCGATAGATTGAAACAGCAAATAAAATGGGTGGAATTGATAAAAATATCTTGGCTGAATCGGCATTTATCGCCAAAGGTATCAAGACTAAAGATGCCAGAAATCCGCACGAAACCGATATAATCAGCATAGAATTAACCCATCTCGGAATATCCCAATATGAGGCCCAAAAAGCCAGTAACGAAGCTGAGTAAGAGAAAAACAGAACGTACGCAAAAAAGATTATACCCACGACAACTTTTCCGAGATTTCCGGAAAACAACGTCGATATTATTATCAAAGCTGAAATAAATGTTCCAATCAACAAAAAAAGCAGGGAAATCACACCGATCCATCTGAAAATATCTTTTGCCGTCATTTCAGTATTTTAACATTTTAAGCCGACCTAAGTCGGCTCCCCGACTTTGGTCGGGGCTTTAAACTCATGTCCTTCGATTTTCAAGATTTCCACAAGCGGAAGCTTATGAAATTTGGCGGTCTTCCAATTATCAAAAGTGATGGAAACAGTCTGATTGCGCACTCCGCCGTCATCAGCTCCGGTCCACAGATTCCTGTATTTCTCCGCAAAATCGGCAAATCCCTCCCCGACAGCCATTTCGAAATGATCCAATCCTGATTCATAAAACCGCCCCGCTTTAGGAGCCGGTAATTCTATCAATGGTATCTTATATCCCCTGACGGATAACGGATCTTTCAGGAGAAACTTTGAAATCTGCCGGCCATTATGAATATTTTCCAGAAAACCGGAACTGACAGCTCTCAAATTGTCTTTCATCATTTCATACCCTTCCTGCGTTTCAGTCCGATAACACAGGTGATCGATCTGAAATCCGTCATATTTTATTCCGGCCTTATCAAGGCAGGTTAAGAGCGTGGAAACGAAAAGCGGATAGTCGCCGATTATTTTTGTTAAATCCATATAATTAAAACTTCGGTTTTTTGATCACCTGGACGACTTTGCCGTTGATCATGAAATTGTCAGCTGCGTGGATATAGATAGGCGGGAAATCCTTGGTTGATTCGGACATAAGCACCACCTGCTGATTCTGACGGTCCATGAAAAACTTCTTAATATTGGCCATGCCGTCGATGATGGAAAGCACTACGTCGCCGTTTTTCACGCTCTTATCATCCGCGTCCACAATCACATAATCCCCATCCTCGATGTATTTATCCTTGATTTTCGCCCGATTCATGGATGGGCCGACAACTTTTAAAGCGAATAGCCGGTGCTCCTTGACCTTTGACGGCTCAAGCAAAGAACTGGAAATCTTGAGAAATCCCTCAATATTGGTCTCGGCAAAAATCGTCGCCGGACCGGCATTGCCTGCGCCGAGAATCGGTATGGAGATCAGCTTTGCATTTCCGGACATCATTTCCCACTCATGCTTTGTCTTTTCAATCATTCCTTTGGCTTTGTCGATTTTAATCAAACCCTTTGACTGGAGCTGAAGCAGATGATGCTTGACCTTCTGCGGAGACAGCTCTCCGATAAAAGATCCTATCTCCCGAAGCGTAAATTGCCCGAGATTCTTTTCCTGCGCCACTTTTAATAATTGTTCTTGAGTTTTATGCATAACATAAGTATACCATATTTATTATGGAAATTTAAGTTTCACTGTAAAAATTGACAGACTACTTGCCTTGAGCAAGATCTTTCAGCGCCCCGTAAGAATCTTCTCCGCAGATGAATTTGTCGGTATCAGTATTTATATAAAACGGCACTCCCCCGCAGCGACCCTTATCATAGGTCTCCATTTTCTTCGCATTGTCCGGATGATGCCAGACCTCGAAACGATCAAACTTGATCCCTTCCTCTTTTTCCAATTTGCGGACAAGCGGATCCATATTCACGCAATGCTCGCATTCTTTTCCGTAGAATTCCAATAACATAAGATTAAAAAAATTAAAATTTTAAATTATAAAATCAATCATTCAAGATTTTTGCAATTCAAGACAGACTGAATTGATGCAATATCGCTTTTTGCCGACTGGGCCGTCGTCGAAAACATGTCCGAGATGCGATCCGCAATTCTTGCAAACGACTTCCGTCCGACGCATTCCCATATCATTATCCTCTTTTAGTTCGATATTTTTCAGATTCACCGGGTCTGTGAAGCTTGGCCATCCGGTTCCGGAATCAAATTTCGTATCAGACGAGAAAAGCTCATTTCCACAGGCGGCGCACTTATAAACTCCGGCACTATGTTCATTTACATACTTACCGGTAAAAGGCGCCTCTGTGCCTTTTTCGCGCATCACTTTATACTGTTCAGGGGCTAATTTGGATTTCATTTCATCTTCGTTCATAAAATTATTCTAACATAATAATTCCTGCCTGGATCCCGGCTCGTAGGCCGGGATGACACAAATACACCAAATAAAATCCCCCGACGGCCGTCGGGGGATTTTACAAATTACTAACGGGATTTCCGCTTAGCCTTAGATTTGATCTTTTTCTTTGCCATTTCTGACTGAATTGAGATTGCTTTATATTATGACCCTTTTCCGGAAATATTTTGCGCGAAAATATCCGGAGAAGTTATGAGTTTTTGATTCTCTCGATTAAATATAACGCAGCACAGAAAATCTGTTACAAAAATATATGATATTTCACCCAAAAATCATTACTCTACAATATGACGGTCGTCATATTGTAGAGTAACGCGGTTTGTAATATTAATAATTACTGCAAATCTTTACGCATCCGGAACTTATACGGAAAAAATCCGAGTGATTCCCAATATTTTACGCCGGCAATATTCCGGGAATCAACGCTCAATTCAATGTGTCTGATTTTTTTAGAACTGAACCAATCCATGACTTCGGAAAACATCTGCTCCGCAATCCCCTTGCGGCGGTATGGTTCGCTTATGAACATGTCGTAAACCGCTCCGATTTTTTTGACAGAAGCATAGGTCGGAGCATCTTCAACACTAACCTGCGCGTAACCGACAAGTCCGCCCATATCTTCCGCGACCAGAACCTTCATATCTTTATTGGAAAGCCAGGACTCGGCCTCTTCCCGCAAACCGGAATATTTCGAAAACGATTTATAGTATCCGTCCAGCTTTTTATGATAAATAACCATCTCTTCAAGAAGTTTCATTATTCCATCCAGATCAGATTTTTTCGCATTTCGGATAATCATCAGTTCAATAACCAGACTGAATAAGAAACATAGGTCGCAAAACTTGCCCAACCGGCATACAGGAATAAAAGCGATGCCGTAATTCTGGAAATCGGCCAGATCAGGAAAATAAGGCCGAATACCGACAATGCGAGCAGTACGGCTTCCAAAGTCGCCCAACCGATCAGATGCTGATTGAAAAAAATATAGCTCCAAAGAACATTCAAAAAAGCGTTCGCGAGAAACAACCATAGAATCGCAGAAAATCTGCCATCTCTTGGAAAAGTATTCCAGACAATTACGGCGGAAATCGCAGTCAGGATATAAATTACCGTCCACATTGCGCCGATGAAAGAGCCGGGCGGAGTCCACTCGGGAAGATTTATCGTCCGATACCAATCCATTCCTCCGGAAGTTAGCCAGTTTCCGAAAACAGAAATGAAGATTGTAATCAGCGGAATAACCAGATAATTTATTTTCATATATGAATTATAGCAGTTTTTCTATTCGGACACCGATGAGGCGGATGAGTTTATTCTTAGAATTTTCCCGCTTATCCAGAAACGGAGAAAGCAGCTTCAGCGCTTCAAAGTAAAGTATTTTTCCGTCAGCCGCAGATTCAACCAGGGTATGGGAGCGGGTTTTTGTTTCAAAATCATCAAATCGGACGGTAATAGCGACGGCCTTATATGATTTGAATTCACTGGTTTTGAGACGGGAAATAATGTCTTCGCAAAGAGCTCCAAGTCGCTCATTAATTTGAGAAAAATCTTTTGTGTCCTCCATAAAAGTTTCCTGTCCGCCGATTGATTTCACCTCATGCTCTTCAATAATTTCGCCGCTATCCCGTCCGCGCAATTTTTCATACAACTCCAATCCCCACTCGCCCATCAGATCATACAAATCGCCCTGCGAAAGTTTTTTCGCGTCTTTTATGGTTTTGATATTCAATTTCCGGAAAATTTCTTCGGCCTTCGGTCCGACTCCGGGAATCTTGCGGATTGCCAGCGGCTCAAGAAATTTTTCCGCTTCGGATTCCCGGACAACGGTCAAGCCGTCCGGTTTTTTCATATCAACGGCAATCTTTGCAATCAATTTGTTCGGACCAAGTCCGATCGAGCAGGTCACTTTTTCTTTCTTTTTGATTTCATTTTTTATTTTCAGGCAAAGCTTTTCCGCTTCTTCATATGAGCCGGTAAAACTCAAATCCAGATATGCCTCATCGACACTTGCCTGCTCGACATGCGGAACGCGCTTGCGGACAATCGCCATCACTTCATCGGATACCTTTCCGTAAATATTGAAATTTCCGCCGATGAAAACCGCCGGCGGTTTTCCGGATTTTTTCGCGTTTTCCGATAATTGCCAGGCCTGGGATATCGGCATAGCCGATCTTATCCCATACTCTCTCGCCTTATAATTGGCGGTAGAAACCACGCCCCTCCCCTTACCCTCGACGGGATCCGCCCCGACAACGATTGGCAATCCCTTAAGCCGCGGCTTCTCCCGCTCTTCCACTGAAGCGAAGAAGGCGTCCATGTCTAAGTGAGCAATAATGCGCATAATTCATTTTACTGGATTCCCGATTTCTCGGGAATGACAGAGTAAAAAAAAGCCCTTACGGGCTTTTTTCTAAAAAACTCTCCAGCTTAAAAAGCCAGATTTCCGCAAGCCACATAAACTCCTGCCTCGTTGGCGGATTTATGGACGTTAAGACCAAGCGGCAATTCTGTTTTCAGTGTCTCTATGGAAACATCCAGGACAGTCTCCGACTTTCCACCCATAAGATTCGTCAGGGCATATCTCACCGCACCAACATTCGGACAAGCGCCGATATGGATATGCGCCGGTTGAGCGACTCCGCGCGGAGCGCCAACAAGACGGACTTTGACTTTTGTTTTCGTTCCTTCGGATTCAAGCATCGCGACTCCGGACATTCCGGATGCATTTCCTTCAAGGAGCTTGAAAGTTACTTCATCTCCTTCAGGATCAGCGCTTTCATCTTCAAGTTCTTTTTCAGCTTTATCGACATCCAGAGCTCTTTGAGAATTCTCGATAGCTCTTTCTAATCCCTTACGCGCCTGCTCCGGAACTTTTGCGAGATTCGCCTTCAGGACATCGACATGGCTCAATCTTGCTCTTTCAATCCGATCTTCCAAATCCTTGGATTCTTTTTTCTCTTTTTTCACTTCGGAAATTTTCTCAAGCGCTCTTTCAAGATGCGCGTTGAATTTATCCAATGTTCTCTGGGATAATTCATCTTTTCCTGCTTCCGCCATTTTCTTATATTCTGCCAAACGGACTTCGGCCAGATGCAGGAACTGCTTGGCTTTATTCTCCGCTCCGAAAGTCAGGAAGCTCTGGATCTGCTCTCTCCAGGCCTTCACGAAATAAAACGGGCTGTCCGGAGTGAGTCCAGATTCCGGCAACGGCTCCAAAGCGCCGAAAGCGGTTGTCGCCTGAAGCACCAGAAGCGTCGAGGCGGCGATAAGTTTGTAATTCATTTTAATTATTATTTATATTTAGACGGACCGACATCCGCCTTTCATATCATTATAGCAAAAAATTACTCATACCGCAGAGCCTCAACCCCATTAGATAACTTACGTATCTAACGGGGCAAGTCGGATTTAATTTTATTCGTAACGAAGAGCTTCTATTGGATTTTTTTTGGCGGCCTGGCTGGCCGGATAAATTCCGAAAAGCAATCCTACTCCGGCAGATACCCCGATGCCGAGAAGCGCCGCGGAAATCGGAAAAGTGAATTTCCAATCCAGCGCCGCGAATTCAGTTAGGGCTATGGACGCCACAAAAGAAAGGAAAGCGCCCAATATTATTCCGATGATTCCGCCCGTGCCGGTCAGGATTATGGCCTCGAAAAGAAACTGATTGCGGATATCTTTCTCCGTCGCCCCAAGCGCCTTCCGAAGTCCGATTTCCCTCGTCCGCTCGGTCACGGATACGAGCATTATGTTCATGACGCCCACGCCTCCGACCACCAGGGAAATCGCCACAACTGAAGTCAAAAATATCGTAAGAGCGTTCAGAATCGTGCTTATCTGATCGAGCGCGGCGGCCTGGGAAACGACGAAGAAATCGTCTTTGGACGGATCAACGATGTCATGCGCATCCCGAAGAGTCCTCTCGATATCTTTTATGGTCTCATCCACATACTGCGACTCATCCACCAGAACCATGACTTCGTGATAATAATCCGTTCCAAGAAGATATGTCTGCGCCGAACTGTACGGCACAACCACCATATCGTCCATATTGAAAAAGGAAACCTGGCCTTTTGATTCCAACACGCCAACAACCCGGAAATTCTTATTTTTGATGCGGATGCTTTCTCCAATCGGGCTACTCAATCCGAAAAGCTCCCGCTTGACCTTGTCTCCTATGACCGCCACGCTCGCCTTGGCGTCGATATCAGTCTGCGTGAATAAAGATCCTTCCGAAGGATAAACTTTGAATATCTCCTGCATGAATTCCGCAGACCAGCCGAAAGTCGTCGGCCGATAAGTTTCATTCTTGTAGGAAACGCTTCCCGGAACTATCACCGCCGGAGCGATCTTCGAAAGATGCGGGACATTTTCCTTCCGCTTAAGAAGCGCGATGTCCGTAGTTCGCAATGAATCCGCGAAAAGAGTGCTGCCGATATCGCTGGGTCCTTTAGGTTCCTGTCCCGGACGTATGACTACCATGTCCGCTCCCATTCCCTGGATCTGTCCGAGTATGAGATTTTCCGCTCCATCTCCGATCGACATGATGAGCATGATTGCGGTGATGCCGATCACGATTCCAAGAATCGTTAAAAAGGCCCGGGATTTGTTCACGGCCAGACTGCGGACTGCGATTTTTATTCCATACTTCAGATACATGTCATTTTATGAAATTACTCGCCTGCCTGTGGTTATTACTCACCTTTTGGTCGCTGATTATGAGCCCATCATGAAGACGCAATATTCTTTTTGCGTGCTCGGCCGTATAAGTCTCATGAGTGACGAGAAAAACCGTCCGACCCTGCTTCTCATTCAGATTCTGGATTATTTCCATTACCACCTGACCGGATTTCGAATCAAGATTTCCTGTCGGCTCGTCGGCAAAAATTATCTTGGGATCGGTAACCAGGGCGCGGGCGATGGCGACTCTCTGCTTCTCCCCTCCGGAAAGTTCGGACGGCTCATGGTTGATGCGGTGCGACATCCCGACGGACTCTATCGCCGCTTTTGCAAGCTCGTCCCAACTTCCTTCATCTATTCCGGAATAAATAAGCGGTAGTTTGACGTTCTCCAACACCGTCGTACGGGGAAGAAGGTTGAAAGACTGGAAAATGAAACCGAACCGCTTATTGCGCATCCTCGCAATCTCCTCTTTATCGAACTCGGTTATATCCTTGCCGTCCAAAAAATAATTGCCCGAAGTCGGTTCGTCCAAAAAACCGAGAATATGCATCAGCGTGGACTTGCCGGATCCGGAAGGACCCATTATCGCCAAAAATTCCCCCTCTTCCACGCTGAAATCAAGTCCGCCCAATGCGACAGTCTGGGCATCGCCGTCCTGATAAATTTTCTTGAGACCCCGGATTTCTATTAATGCCATCTTTTTATTTGACCGACACAATCACCTCTTCCCCGCCGGACAATCCGCTTGTTATCTCAACCATGCCTTCAAAACTCCTGATTCCTGTTTCAACTGAAACTTCACGGACAGTCTTACCGGAAAGCAAGGACACCGATCGGTCGCCGTTTTTCACTATGACGGCTCTTTGCGGTATGACAATGACATCGCTTTTTTCCGCAGTCAGAATATCGATGTCCGCGGTCATGCCGGAACGGATGCGGACGTCCTCCGAATCAAAATACATGGTGACCTTGTAGGTGGTAACTCCCTCGATTACGGTCTCCCCCGGATCAATATAGGAAACCTTGCCGGAAAAATATTCTCCGGGAAAAGCATCCAAAGCGACAGTCGCCGGATCTCCGGTTTTTATCTTTCCGATATCAACTTCCGGGATATTCGCCTCAATTTTCAGATTGTCTTCAGAAATTACGGAAATGACGTTCAGATTTCCGGAAACAACCTCTCCCACCTTCGCGTCCTGCCTCACTACGGTTCCGGATACCGGCGAGCGCAAAAAAGTCTTTTCTATCTGCGCCTGGATATTCTCAACTTTCGCCGAGGCCTGGCTTATCTGGGCCTCCTGCGCGGAAATGGTTTCCTGCGTAGATCCGGCTTTTTTAAGAAGAAGCTGATTTTTTTCAAGATCCAAAGATGACTGCGCTGATCGCATTTTCTCAAGGGCGGCGGAAAGATTCGCCAAACCGGTGTTCACGGCCGTCCTGGCGGCGGAAACTCCGGATTTCCAGGAATCGATCGTTGTCTGCGTGAGATTGGAATTCGGAGTAAGAACATTTACGACCAAAGCCGCGTTCTTCATGAAGTCCTTGACCTGATTGAGATTGTAATTCGCAGAAGAAGCGAAAGAATTCAGATCGGAACCGAGATTCAGATCCTTGAGACCGTCGTTCCAGCTTACCAGCAGAGATTCCAGATTGGCCCGGTCGTTCTCCAGTTTTGACTTCAGAATCCCATCGGACGGACTGAAGCTCAACTGGGGATTGGAACTGCGGGGGCTGTTGAAAAACTGATCAGCCGTATTTCTGATCGCGTCATCGGATTTCGTATAAGACTCATTTATTTTATCGATAAGATATTGCCTGGCGTCAGCAAGCGCCGTTTCCGCGTTAGAAACTTTCACTTCCTGGATCTGAATTTCTTCCGGACGCGTTCCGTTCCTCAATTCTGTAAGCTTGGCGGCCTGCGCTTCAAAATTAGCACGGGCCTCCGCCAGCTGGGTCAGAAGTTCACTACGATCCAACTCGGCAAGAATCTTTCCGGCCGGAATCTTATCTCCGACTTCCGCATAGATCCGGCTGACTTTTCCGGTTTTCTCAAATGCCAGATCTGCTGCGCTGACAGGTTTAATTTTCCCGGTAACGCTCACTTCCTGCCGGATATTCCCGCGGTCCGCGATGACTGTATTATAAACAGAGGAAGAATTCCGGCCGGCGATATAAAAAGAAACTGCCGCTAAGATCAAAAGAATCGCCGAGCTTAAAATCCAGTGCTTTAGGATGAAATTCAGTATTTTCATGGCATTGAATCGGTATGATGATAAATTATTTTCTGATTTCTGATGGATCTGAAGGAACTACCAATGTGGCTAAAATATAGCCGATTACTCCCGGCGCTCCATGAGTCAGAATTGTCAATAAAATATATCCGAGCCGGACAATGGTCGGATCGATATCAAAATATTCCGCAACGCCCCCAAAAACCCCGGAAAGAACCTTATTATCTTTGCTTTTATATAATTTTCTCATAATCCTGATTCAGATTAATTATAACCCCTCGCCGCCTATTTTAAAATGCCGGCTATTTTATTTTTTTGAATTGGATTTCGCTGTATCTGCCGGCGGAAATCTCCCTGAAAATGAAGAGTATCTGCTCTCGGGCGATAAAGAAAGAAAAAGCTATCGTTCCGATTGCCAAAATCCCCAGAAATACCTGTTTCACAATAATTTGTCCCTTAAAATTATAATTTTTCCTCTCTCAATTTTCTTATCTCCTCTTTGAGTTCAATCATCTTGAGTTCCCGATTCACCATTAAGCTGTTAATTCGCTCCAACTCATTGATCTTTTCCAGAAGATCAAGTTCAACCCTCTTCCTGTCAGTGATATCCTGAACAATCCCAGATAAGGTTTGCAATTTACCGTCAGCAGAAGATTCTCCGTAAGAAACAGCATATATATTGCGAATTGATTTATCCTGGAGAACTATCCTGTATTCAAACGGGTCCGGAATCATTCCTTTCGAAATATTCTCCAGCTCATCATTTATCTTCTCAAGATCGTCTCGATGGACGAACTTCATGAAATATTCAAAATCCAGATCATTTTCCTGGATTTCAACCCCGAAAATATGGAAAACTTCATCAGACCATCTGATTTTGCCGGTCAATGTATTCAACGTCCAACTTCCAACCATGGACACTTCCTGGGATTTTTTCAGAACTATCTCGCTGGCTCTTAATTTTTCTTCAATCAACTTCCTTTCGGTTATATCAAAAAATGTCCCGTAAAAAAGCGAACCCTGATCTGTTTTCTTCAATATAGCGGATACGACGACCCATATTTTTTTACCCTTATAATTCAACAGTTCAATTTCCTTGTTCCTTATGAACCCGCTCTTTACCAGCTCATCACTCGCCATTCCTCTCGCTTCCGGATCCGCATAAAGGTCGCTCGGCTTGCGATTCAGCAGATCCTCCCTTGAATCAGCTCCGAACATCTTTATGGCCGCATCATTGGCTTCGATGAACTTGCCGACCGGTCCAGGCGTACTTATAAAAATTGCAAGATTAGTATCTCTTATGAAGTCCTGATATCTTTCCTGAATTTCAGAAAGTTTATCTTTTGATTCTTCCAATTCCGTAATGTCCTGCACGACTCCATCCAAATGCGGCTCTACTCCATTTCCTCCCTTGTCAAAAATAACGGAAACATTTGTCAGAATATTTTCACCTTTGAAATTTCTGGCCGGAAAAGAGTAAAGGGTTATAGATCCTTCTTTTTTAATTTTTTCAACTATTTCTTTCCGATTTTCCGGATTGCGGTATATTTCAATGACATTGTGCTTCAAAAGTTCTTCCGCAGACTCCAGACCGGATATCTTTACCAGAGCCGGATTGACCTCAATGAACTTTCCGTCTAATGTGCTCCGATAAAGTCCGACATTCAAAATATTGAAAAAGTTTCCGCATTTGTTTAATAAATTGTCCATGTGCTCATTTTATCACATTCTTTCCGTCCATAGAAACGAAAACAGCCCTTTATGGGCTGTTTTCGTTGATTCAATATTAGAATCTGTCGCGACGACCTCCACCGAAACCACCTCCGTCTCTGCGAGGCGGACGGGCTTCAAGCGGGCGGGCTTCATTGACCGTCAAATTGCGGCCACCAAGCATCTGGCCATTGAACATTTCAATGGCTTTCGCAGCGTCTTCATCGGATTCATATTCAACGAATCCGAATCCTTTGGAACGGCCGGTCATTTTATCCATGATGACCATTGCAGAGGAAACTGCGCCAGCTTTGGAAAACTCATTCTTCAACTCGTCTTGAGTTGTGGAATAAGGCAGACCACCGACGTATAATTTTTTTGCCATATATAATCTATATTTTTCGTAGGGCCGACCTGCTTCCTCCAACTTAAAATGATTACAAGTAAACTTATAACTTACTTAGGGAGTCAGACTATTTAATCCTACGCATTACAATATATCATAAAATCCGGTAAAACGCAATACCCGCGAAACTATCCCATTGCCGCCAGAATCGCCCCCATGACCGCCAAAGCGACCAGCTGATAAGAGGCGTTCAGAAACCAGAGCTGCCAGGACTTACCTTCCCAGAGAACAGATCCGAGCTGAACCGGAGCTACAAAACCCAGCCAACTCCAGAATCCGGCCATCAATCCGGCGCTTAATCCGGATGTGCCGAGAAATGCGTTGGCAAATGCCAGCGAATATGAAAGTACGCAAGCCATGACAAGATTTGACGCAAAACCGAGCAACATCGCGCGCATCGGAGTCATACTCATTGATTTCATGCTTTCGTCCGTAATGCCCATCAGCTGCTTCCACGTATTTCCGAACACCGGGCCGTACCAAAGCATTCCGATCGCCATACTTGCAAACGCCGCTCCCAAAACAGCAAAATAATTCAATTCAATCATGAAATTTAAAAAATAAATTATAATGAATTTCAATCCTTCCGAAATGTCATCTACATCGACCTGTCGGACTTGCCGAAATTATTTCCCTTGCTGAAAGAGCGTTGTCATAATCAGCCCCGAAGCCGTCTACCGGGGACTTCACAATCCTGCCGATCAGAGCCCCGAATATCGGAGTATACGGCTTTGAACCGGCCGGAAGAAGCTCTTGATAGGAATCAGCGATCTTTTTGTACGCGGGCGAATCCCCCATTATCCAATATTCATGATTGCCCTGGCAGGATCTGAAAGACCGTACTTCGTGACCCATGACGATATTCCCCCACATCAGCTGCTCGCCTGCCTGAATAATTATTTCCGCAAGCGCGCCGCCGGAAAAATTCAGGTATTTCGTAACGCCGACCGAAGGTCGCGTAGTCATAGGATCATTTTCCTTCCGCTCCGCATAATTCACATAAACAATACCGTTGAAAATCTCCGTAGTCTGCGGAGCGATCCTGTCTCCAAGAAAAACCGCATTTTGACCGGCATATCCGTCGGCAGTCTTGAGCGCCGCAGCAACGTAAAAGAAAGTTCCGCTGCCGCCGCCGTCGAGCGTAAGCAGAAATATAACGTCGTCCAATCCGTCGCCGTTCAGATCTCCACTCGCCTCATTTCCGAAATAATACGCATTCATTTTTGTTTCCGGATCCGCCTCCCCTTCCAGCCGCATTTCCCGTCCGTTGATTTCATAAACCGCCTCTTTAAAATCGGCAATCGGGCGGTCCGCGCCGGAATACCCGGACTGCCAGATCCACCAACCGGCAACCGCAAAAACAACTCCCGCGATCCAAAAAATGATGTTTTTATTCATATAAAATAATTATAACAGATAGGAAGCGCCAGTATTTGCAAACAGCGGATTTTACGATATAATAATCTTCATATTCCTCGGTAGCTCAGCGGTAGAGCGGCGCCCTGTTAAGGCGACGGTCGTAGGTTCGATCCCTACCCGAGGAGCAAGTGAGAAAATATATTAGCGCCTTCGGGCGCTTTTATATTTTAGAACGCAGCCCTCGGGAAATACTTTTACCCGAGGAGCAAATTTTTCGGAATTAACCGCTCCATAAAGATCATAGTTATATTTCTTATATGAACAAAATGAAAATAATATTCTCCTCCGCCGCCATATCATTAGGAACATTTCTGTTCGTATTCGGCGAATACGATGACAGTCCCGGCGGACAACTGATCGGAATCATAACGGCCATCATCGGAATTACTGGCATAGCGAAGGATTGGGAGAAGAACTCCTGATGATTGAAGATACAGACATGATCGTGATTCACCGGGAGACTCTTCCTAGCGGTGGAGACCCGGACTGGCAGGATCAAGCCGGATAATGAAAACCTAGATGAAATTGAGGATTGAAAACTGCCGGGTTTTAATTCCAGCACCACCGGAAATTCAGGAGTTTTTCAGATTATCTATTTCCTTCTTAAGCTCGATCATTTTCAGCTCCCTTCCGAGCATGACTTCATTGAATTTCGTCAGTTCATCCATCTTCTCCTTAAGTTTGAGCTCGGAATCTTTTTTGTTGCTGATATCGATTATAGACCCGACCATCCTGACCGGCTTCCCTCGTTTATCGAATTTGGTAATCCCATTGGCCAAAAACCAGCGGTACTGACCGGACTTTGTTTTCAAACGGCACTCCGCCTCAAGCGGTTTTCCGTCGGCAAGTCTTTTCTCAACAAGCGAAAGAACCTGATCGCTCTCATCGGAATTAAGAAGCGAAGATTTCAAAAAATCAAAATCAGTGTCGAGTTCGCCCGGCTCATATCCAAGAAGCTGGTAAAGTTTCGGTGAAAATTTCATGCGGTTCCCGGAAACATCCAAATCCCATATTCCGGCTCCCGCCCCGGCGATCGCCAGTTCATACGTCTCGGTGATATCCTTAAGTTTTTCCTCAAGAATTTTATTGCTGACAATCGTCTCTTCAAGACTCAATATCTTGATTTCCAGATCCGAACGAAAATTCATGATTTCCCAGAATTTCTTGGGTTTTTGCCGTGTGGCCTCCGTAAATCCTTCAGCCCTCATGAAGTGGGCCATTATCGGCGCTCCGAATAACGACAAAATGAATCTAATCATGAGATTGCCGCTAAGAATCGCCGCATAGAATTCCGTTCCGGCGAAAGCCCCGGTCGTAAAAATAAACGAATCCAAAGCAAAAACGCCGAATACAACAAGGAACACCCGGACCGTAAGGTTCAACCTGCTTATTTTAGACAGCAGCTCCCAAAATACCGCCAAAAAAAGCACGTCCAGAACTATGGCAAGAATTGACCAGAAATAATACGTCCCCTGCTCGGCGCTGAATTGAACCCATCTGGTCGTATCAACCTGGAAACCGAGGAAGTAAACCGTTGCGATATAAAAAAGAGAGGAGAAAAGTATCACGCCAAGCGCCACCCGGCCGGCACGCGGGCCTTCGAAAAGATACAGAAAAAGCGTTCCGAACATCAGGGTCGTAAAAAGGGAAAAAGAAGATATCAGAAAAAACCACCGACCCATCACTATGGCGAAATCGAGATCCGTAAAATTATGCATCAGAACGGTCAGAACCGCGATATACGCGTAGAGAGGTATGATGGTTATCCGGTATTTCTGCTGATGCAGATATATGACCAAAAACCAGAAAAACAACGTCGTAAGGCACAAAATGACGAACGGGATATTCATACTATAATGATAGCAAATCGGCGGTCATGATTCTCCGCATCCGCCGGATTGAAAGGCGCCCGCAGAATATGCGATGATTAAAGTCTGAATAAATATGCGATTACCGACCAGAAGGCATGAAAAACTGAAAAAATACGACGATAGCCTGATCTATCTGACGCAGGAAGGATTCGACCGACTGAAGCAGAAATTGGAACGGCTGAAAAAATCCCTGCCGGAGCTGATCGCCGAAACCCAGAGGACAGCGGCTTACGGAGACCGGTCGGATAATGCCGAATATAAAGAGGTCAAATCCGCCCTCCGCCGGACGCACTGGCAGATTTTAAGCACGGAGAACCAAATTAAGCGGACCGTAGTGATAAAAGCCGATCAGAAAAAATCCGGAACCGCGCAGATTGGATCGGTCGTCCGGCTGCGGTCCGACAATTCCGAAAAAACCTACAGGATCCTCGGATCCCAGGAATCCGATCCGACGAATGGAAGAATTTCCAACGAATCCCCTCTCGGCAAGAGCATCATCGGGAAAAAAATCGGGGAAACCGCCTACGTCAAAACAAAAAACGGAATACGGGAATACGTCGTGATTGAAATAAATTAAGCGAATTATCAAAGCCGCCACATCTGCTATAATTAACAGATGGAAAAACCGGGATATTTTTCAAAAAAAGAATTCTCTGAAAACCACGGCGCGATGATGGAAAGCATCCTCGTGTCCGCGCCGATTTGCATCAAAGTATTCGACAGGAAGCTCCGCCTCGTTTTCATAAACAACTGGGGCGCGCAGGAGCATAAAATCACCAGACAGGAACAATTTGATTCGTTTGATTATTTTTCAACAATCGCAGAAGGAGACAGGGGAAAAATAAAGGACGCGGCCGAGGCGGCTTTCTCCGGGGAAACCAGATACGCCGAATTCGGGCATGTTTCCGGAACTTCCAGACAGCAATGGTGCTTCAGCGCCGCCTCGCCGCTGAAAAATTCCGACGGCGGGACCGAGTATGTAATAATGTGCTCGCTGGACTTCACCGAATACACCAAGGCGGAATTGAGTCTCAAAAGAGAGAGGAGGATGTTCAAACTCCTTTTGGATGCCACTCCGCTTTGCATCAAATGGTTCGATAAAGAAGGCAACCTGCTCTCCGTAAACAAAGCCGGAAAAGAGGAGCATTTCCTTACCGAAAAAACCGATTTAGAAATAAAAAATTGGGAGTATATGGAATGCATCGACAAAAAATACCATGCGATTGTCAAAGAAAAATTCGCCGAAGCGCTTGAGAACAAGGACGGAGTAGAATTCACCATGGAGCACGCAGTCGGGACATCCAAGGGATCATGGTGCAGATCAAAAATAGCGCCGGTTCGTAATGAAAGCGGCGAAGTGGAGCTGGTGCTTTTCATCTCTCAAGACATAACTGATGAGAAAAAGGCCGGGAGTCAGGAGAGCATCCGCATAAGAGAGATTGAAACGATGAATAAGCTGATGATCGGCCGGGAGCTAAAAATGATTGAGCTCAAAAAAGAGATAGAAAGACTCAAAAAACAGCAATCTGCCCATGAAAAATCCCCCTAAGGGGGATTTTTTAAAACTGTATTTCACAGACTCCGCCGACACAGGCCAGCTCCTTCGCTCCCTGCGTCTCATCGTCCTTTTCATAAAGCAGAATCTGGGAAAAATCTATATCCGGAAACTGGCTCATCATCTCATCGTACCGGCCTTTTGTTATCTCCTCATAAGGCGCCAACTCATAAACATGCTCCTCACGCGGAAGGAAAGAAAGTCCGCCGATCATATCCCAGCGCTCATAAAGCCAATTGGCGACAAGAATCCATTCGTCATTTCCTACGGAAACCGTAATCGACGGATTATGCTCGGTGAAATTTTCCTTCACTTTCTGCCAATATTCAAGTTGCTGGAGAGCCGTCAGATCGTTGCGAAATACCGCCTTGGAAGATGCTTTGACCGGAAATTCCAGGACATAAGTAGTCGGATTGGCTTCCTGCCCCACCTCCGGATAAACATGCACTTTCTGATCGCGGAGCATCCTGAACAAGCTGTCAGTCGCGGCTATGCGGACGCGGCGGATATAATATTGCGCATGGCGGGTATGCAATCCGGAAGAAGCGTCCACCAATTGAGAGACAGTTCCGGACGGCTTTACGCAGGTGACGGACGCGGAAGCATTGACTCCGAATCTCCTGGCGTATTCTTTATTTGTTTCGATCGCCTCATCGCGGAGCTTCTTGAAAAGCTTTCCGTCGTCTTTATGAAGCGCCGGACAATCCCACTGGCCGGTGATGGATACGCCGAGAAGCCGCTCTTCTTCGCAGTTCTGTTTCCATTCTTTTGAAAGATACGGAAAATTAGTGAGAGTCGACTGATAAGTGCCGAGAATCGCCGCCAATCTTACCTTCTCCATCAGAGTCGCTTCAGTGTCATTCGGACGGGCGACGACTTCAGAAAGGTTGCAGAATTCCTTTGAGCGCAGGATGATTTCTCCGCAAGGATTGGATCCGGTCGTCATGGATTTCTTTCCGAACAGCTTCCAGCGGCGCTTGGGAACCTGCTTTTCCAGACTGCCGCGGTTGAATATTCCCCGCTCGCCGGTACCGCTTTTGGCAAGCGCTATCCATTCATCCAAAAACACGCTTCCGCTGGGCTTTTGGCTGTAAACAGTGGAATTATTGGCCATGCTTCGCTGCGGCTCATTCAGATAGAACTGGCCTTTTTTGGCATCCCGCATATCTTGATCATCCAGATCTGAAAGAGAAATCAAAGCGCTCCTGCGCACGCCTCCCATGACGACGACTTCCCCTATCTTGCAGACAAGATCATGGACGTCGATCGGCTTCAGACGGCGGCTCTGATTGGCCAGGATCTTGGAGCGGGCGAAGATCAAAACCGCCCGGAGAGGCGCCGGACCGGAACTTTTTCCTCCCATAGTGAGCAAGCGGGCCCCGGCCGGACGAAGCTCGGAAAAATCAAAATCAATGTCCTTCCCTCCATACCAAGTCTCCAAGCCGAGATTCAAAGCGTCAGCCCATCCTTCCTTGCTGTCTTTTATGATATGAGTCGGGAGTTTCTTCCCGGTCTGCGGCTTGATCTGCGGAAGCTGCTGGACTGTCTGCTGTTCCACGGAAAAACCCACCCCGGCTCCGCACATCAGGATATACATTATTTCGGAAAAATCCCGAAGCTTGGTCGGAGCGACATAGGAACAGTTATAACCGGCAACGTTGGTCTTGCGCGCGGCGCTCCCGGCGCTCCATAAAAGACGCATCGACGGCATCGCTTCCTGCTTGAGGATCCCGTCACGCAGTTCCCCGTATTCTTTCGCCGAAAGCTTGTCGCCGAGATTCTCCTTCATGAAATCCATATAACGATTCACTGTTTCAATCCAGGTCTCGCGCCTGTCCTCGGTTTCTATCCAGCGGGAATAAGTCCGGTAATAGATGAATTCCGAAAGCGGATTCTTGAAATATTTCTTGCTTTCTTCGGCAAGTTTCTTCACGTGTTCCGGAACCTGCCTGGAAGCTTCCCGCAATCTGGAGCGCTCCTGACGGTATAAGATATACGCCTTTGCGGTCTTGGAAAAATCGGCGAGGATCAGCTGTTCCTCGACCTCGTCCTGGATCTCTTCTATGCTCAATATGTAGTTCGGCTGATGCTTTTTCCTCAACTCTTTAACGACGCTGTCGGCGATCTTCTGCGCATCTTCCAAACTTCCCTCCCGGGTGACTTCCAGGGCCTTGGCAACGGCATTGACTATCCTCATGAAATCAAACGGAACCAACCAACCATTGCGCTTGCGAACTGTCTGGAATGCACCCATATTTTTTTTAATTTTATTTTTTCCGGCGCCGGAACCGGAATCCCGGAATAAAATCGGGATTGATTTACTTTCATTCTAAGTAAAAAGGCCTGCGGGACAAAATTAAACTGTGGATAAAGAGAACGACACCGCACTGAAAAATCAATAGCTGGAAAATAAAAAATGGTGGATAAAAAAATAATCCTCCGTCCGGAGGATTATTCCTTCTATCTATTATTCATCCACTTACCCATTCGTCCTATCGGAACCAACGGTGAATTCGGACAATTTAACCGCCAACTTATCGGAAATCTTTTTTTCATCTACGGATTCCGGGAATCTGCTTACGGCATCAAGTCGATTACTCCTGATGTTTTCAAGTGTTTTTTTAAGTTCCAGCCGGTGCTCCTCGGACAATTCATAATCTGAACCAACAGGCAAAACAGAATCTGCATATCGGGCGATTCCCGCTGCTTCCTCAAATTTTTTCTCTCTATCGGCAGATCCTGATTTTAAATTTCTCGGCAATTTCTCAATCATAAATTTATTTCTTCTTTTTTCTCATGAATGCCGGGATATCCCAGATATCTTTCTTGGGCTTTTCCGGATTTTGACGGGCCTGGCGCGCCTCGTCCTTTTCTATTTTTTGAAGTTCTTTCTCTTCCCGTTCGAATACTGCGCCGTGATCGGTCTTTTTCTCGGCCGGAGCGTTGAATAAACTGGATAATGACGCGGTGGTGGTCTTCTGAAAATTAGGCGTGCCGGAAAAACCGGTGGCGACTATCGTCACCTTCAAAGTGCCGGACTTCATATTTTTATCGTGATAAGCGCCGAAAATAATTTTCGCGGTCGGATCAACGGCATCAGAAATAGTCTTCGCAATTTCATTTATCTCGCTCATCTTCAAATCCTTAGTTCCGGAAACTCCGAAAAGCACGCCTTTGGCGCCTTCAATGGAAACTTCCAAAAGCGGAGAATTGACCGCCTGGGTAACCGCGGCCATAGCCCGATCCTGTCCTGATCCCAAACCGATGCCGACAAGCGCCGAACCGGCATTTTCCATGATCGCCTTCACATCGGCGAAATCAACATTGATGATTCCCGGCATGGCTATCAATTCTGCGATTCCCTGGATTGAGTATTTTAAAATGTCGTCCACTATTTCAAAAGCTTTAACGAGGGTGGTGTCTTTCTCGATTACCGAGAAAATCCGGTCATTCGGAATCACGATCATCGTATCAACCTTATCTTTAAGGCGCGCCAGGGCATCCTGCGCGATACGGGAACGCTGGGCTCCTTCAAAAGTGAAAGGTTTCGTGACAACCGCAATAGTCAAAGCGCCCATTTCTTTAGCTACTTCCGCAACAACCGATGATGCGCCGCTGCCGGTTCCCCCGCCGAGACCGGCGGTCACGAAAACCAGATCGGCGCCCTTCAACGCCTCGAAAATTTCCGAACGGGTTTCTTCGGCGGACTGGCGTCCGAGTTCCGGATTCATTCCTGTCCCGAGACCCTTCGTGAGATTTTTGCCGATATGAATTTTAACATCCGCCCTGCAAAGCTCCAGATCCTGCGTATCCGTATTTATGGCCACAAAATCAACGCCCTTGAAAAGGTCTTTGCGCATGCGCGAAACCGCATTGCCGCCGCCTCCGCCGACGCCGACAACCTTGATTTTAGCCATCTCATGCTTCAATTCCGTATTTTTATTCATTTGATTAAGGTAATAGATATTTGAAAATTTTCGAGAACCATCCGGTCAGATCAGGTCCCCCAGACCCGCCGCCTCTATAAATCTTATCACGGGCCTGCATAAGAAGTCCTAACGCGCAAATGAATTCAGGATCCTCGACCTGAAGACTCATTTCCCCGCTCGGAATTTCCAGCGAAGAAGCGTCGAAAATTCCAATCTGGGCGGGAAGCTTCAGTTCGTCTTTTGCGAAATCAATGATACCCGGCAGCTTCGATCCACCGCCGACCAACACTGATCCGACAGGCAGCCTCCCGGAACGCCCGATTAGCTTAAGTTCATTATTAACAAATTCAAAAATTTCAGCAAGACGGACTTCGATGATATCCACGACCGCCCTCCTGGACACGCTGTTTCTGGAATGAGGATCGATTTTTTTGAGATCGATCTGCTCCCTGCCGGAAACGCCTTTCATCGAGGCGGTTCCGAAAGTCAGCTTGACCACTTCGGCGGCATCGATGGAAGTCTTCAGGCCTATCGCAAGATCATTGGTGATGTTCCCTGAACCGATCGGAAAAATAGCGCAATGCACAAGTTTATTTTCTTCATAAACGCAGAGACTGGTCGTGCCGAATCCGATATCCACCAAAGCCACTCCGAGCTCTTTATGATTCTTTGAAAGAGCGGCCCTGGCGGCAGCCAATGGGGAGAAAACAAGGCCGCCGACAGTCGCGCCGGCCATCTCGAGACACTTGGTAAGATTTTTAACATCCAGTCCGAACGCATCGATTATAAGACTGTTCACTTCCAGGCGGTTCCCGATCATCCCAAGCGGATCGCGGATATCCCCTACACCGTCAACGATATACTCGCGCACGATCGAATGCAGAACCATCCGGTTCGGCAAGAGATTTATCGCCTGCGAGGCCTGCATCGCCCTGTCTATATCATCCTGGTTTATTTCGCTGTCAGCCCTTGAAACCGCCACGATTCCCCGAGAAGACTGGATATGGATATCCGCCCCCCCGACATTCACATAAATATTCTTAAGGGCGTTCCTGGAAACCTTTTTAACTTCTCCGAACATCATATTCAGCGAACGCGTCATCTCCGAAAGATCGTCAATATTCCCCTTCCGCATCCCTTCGGAAGAGGTTTTGATCAGCTTTACCAATGACAATTGGCCGTCTTTTTTTACTTCGGCAATCGCAGCCTTCAGACTGCTCGATCCTATGTCCAAACCTGTGATGAAATTATTCGCCATTAAAATAGAAAATGAACTCGCCGGTTATCGGCCAGTTCTGGAAATCTTGGAAATCAATGCGGCCTCTTTCCGCTCCATTACTATTCTATCACGCGTGCGTACATGGTCATAGCCCAAGATGTGTAAAACTCCATGTACCATCATATAAGTGAGGTTTTCATCCTTTTTTTCTATATATTTTGGGTCCAGATAGACCTCGCCCAAGCT
The DNA here is from genome assembly GCA_964355085.1 of uncultured Candidatus Saccharibacteria bacterium. GTDB lineage: Bacteria > Patescibacteriota > Minisyncoccia > UBA6257 > 02-FULL-45-10c > REEB48. The sequence continues at coordinate 13,304 of CAYHBW010000002.1, read as the reverse complement.
GTCGGATGGAAAATTCAACGGGGTAGCGAAAGAAAGCACGTTGGTCGCCTTGTTTTTCTTCCGATACTTACGGTTCAGCTTCCGCATGGTTTCCGAATCGATCAAAAACAGATCGATCGGCTTTTTCAGCTTCAAAATTTCCGCGAGCTTCTTACCGCGCTTAGCCAAAATCGGCTTATATGCATATAAGGATTTTCCCAACACTTCGATGCGGATTTCTTTTACCATAATGGAATTATAGCAGGAAAAATTGAGCGAAAAAACCACTAAAAAAGAGAATTTTTTTAAATTTCATTTTTGCTTCCTGATTTCATCCAGCCAAGAATTGAATGCTTCATGGAATATTTTCCGTTTTTTAAGGTTGGCATCCACTTTTTCCTTATCAAATTCAGGAAATTCAGAATCCTCCGGAGAAAAAATATTTCCTACATAAGGCACGCCGATGGCAGTATCCGATTTACCATCCCATTCGTTAACCGGAAATATCCTTCCGAGCGCCCTATCCCAAGTTACATCAATCCTTACCCACCTATCTCCAATTAAAATCTCTAGAAAGCGGTGCAAATAAAATTCTGCAGGATCAAGTTTTAAAATACTTTGCGGAATCGGCATTGATTCCCATTTATACAGACAGGTTCTGGGACGAACTTCATAGCCAAGCGGAATAAGCAGTTCTGCAAGTCTCCTGTGCTTGCCATCGCAACTGAAATCATTATCATCCGCGCTGAATCTCAACCGATATGGGATATCTCGCACATCCTCAAATATTTTAATAATGTGTTTTTTCATGATATGTCTTACTATAACAAAAAACGGCTCGTGAGAGCCGTTGATTCAAACAACATCAGAACCAAGGTCGATTATAATTCCGCAATTCGGACACTTCAGAAACCTGCCGGAATCATCATCGGTCCAATCCACATCAACATGCGTCCAATGCTCATTTTCCTTACGTGTACCCGGAAATGGGTGTTCCTTAGTACACTTCATCCCCACCCTTTCGCGGTCCTTAAGGATTCCTGCAATCTCAGAAACTACCGGCCACTCCTCATTCTGGTAATCATAATCTCGGACTAAATCTTCGTACTGCTTAAGGGTTATCTTTGTTGCTAAAACTTTTTCTCTAAGATCATTATTATCGCCGGAATGAAGATAAATCAGGCGATTAATCTCCTTAGCAGTTTTCGTTTCATAAAAAGGGTTCGTCGCCAACCGATAGAGTCCCCGTAAATTCATATTTCGGAATTTTAACAGGAAAATAAGCAAGATCATAATCGGCCCGAGCAGAATCGCCGGCAACAGATCAATGAAGCCGATATTAAGGTCACCAGTCCATTTCTTCATTGCGATGAATACCCAATGCAGAATATAGGAAACAGCCAATAAACCTAAAAAGAGGTATGCAACCGCCTTTAGCGCAAGTAGAATCATTCATAACTCTGTATGAAAAAACTGATTAGAGATTATCATGACTGGAAAAATTAGTCAAAAAAACAGCCTTTCGGCCGTTTTTTTATTTAACCTAATTTTTATCAAGATAGGATCTAACCAGTTCGCTGACCATCTTACCGTCCGCTTTCCCCTTCATTTCCTGCATGACCGCTTTCATCACCAGTCCGGCATTGCTCTTATCTGCAAGGCCGGCGAGGATCTTTCCGATTTCCGCCGCCGCTTCTTCGCGGGACATCTGCTTTGGAAGATACGCTTCCAGCATGGCCAATTCTTTCTTCTCGCCTTCGGCAAGTTCCGGACGGCCGCCCTGCTCAAAAGCCAGAATTGATTCCTTCCTCTTCTTGGCTTCTTTGGCGATCACCTGCATCGCCTCTTCATCAGTGAGGGCGGCATCCTTCCCTTTTTCAATCGCTTTATTTTTCATCGCCGAATTGAGCATGCGGAGCACGCCCAGCTTTTCCGTATTGCCGGCCTTCATCGCTTCCTTTATTTCGCTAATTATCTGTTCCTGTAATGCCATACTTTTGAAAATTAATTATTCAGACAAACCAATCATATTTAATATACCAAAAATAGGCCGACGAGCCTATTTTTTTGAAATTTCCAAACCCAATTTATGGGCCTTGGTGGTTTCGGCGCGCTTTTCCATCTGATAAATAGCCGCCTCTTTTCTCTTCAAACGGCTCTTCGGCCGATGATGATAGCGGCGCTTGCGGGCTTCCTTCAAAATACCGCTCTGCTGGACTTTTTTAGAAAACCGGTACAAGAATGATCCGGTTGATTCATTTTCTTTTTTCTTTACGAACATAATGTGTAGTTTTTAGGTGTTAGCTTTTAGTTGTTAATAGTTTCCAAAACACGCACGCTGCATGGTGGTTATCTTAACAAACCGGACGCTATTTGTCCAGCGCGGGATTCGGCATGGCCCCGATGTCTTTCTTCATATTCCAACCGCCAAGCAAATGCAGGTGCAGATGATCGATAACCTGGCCTCCATCCCGCCCGACATTGAATACAAGCTTATAGCCCTTCAAATTGAGCTTTTCAGCCATATTTTTAGCCGTATAGATGATGGAAGCCAGCACTTCCTTATGATTTCCTTCCAAATGCGCAATGGACTGGATATGCTCCTTTGGGACGACAAGATAATGTAACGGCGCGGACGGACGGATATCCCTGAAAACCATCACCTGGCCATTTTCAAAAAGAATATCCGACGGGATTTCTTTCGCGGTTATTTTGCAGAAAATACACTCTTGGTTCATTGAGTTAATTAGTTAATTGGTTAGGTAGATTTTAAATGCTTAATAAATGCATTGAGTCTTTTGGCAAGAATTTCATATCTATTTTCTAAATCTTGAAATTTTTCCATATCTATATATTTTAATCCTAGCGCTATCGATAAATGACTGCGAATTTCGTACAGTGAACCGCGAGAAACCATCAATAGTTGGATTTTATCCTTAATTCCGTATCTTCCGCAACTCTCAGCAATATTAGCAGGCACCGATACTGCCGCCCGATTAATTTGATTTGCTAATGAGAATTTTTCAAAATCAGGAAAATCTCCGATAATCTTATATAATTCGATGGCTAAATAATTCGCATCTTTCCAAATATCCAGATTTCTAAAACTTTCCGGCATGCGTATATACCAATAATTTCTAATTAACCAACTAACTAACAACTAATTAACTACTTGAGTCTTTTCTTCACTTCGTGCACGAGTTTACGGAGCGGAATAGTTTCCTGGACGCTGTTCTTGAGATCCCGGATGATTATGGAATCCTCAAATGCCTCTTTCTGTCCGAAAATCAGGGCGAATTCCGATCCTTCCTTATTGGCGGCCCGAAGCTGCGCTCCAAGGGAATCTTTCCCGAGAGATTCCACGACCGGAATTCCGTCTTCGCGCATCGATTCGATCAGAGACAGGCTTTTCTTCTTGGCCATTTCGCCGATATGTATGAAGAATATCCCGGGTTTCGGCCTGGCGCCAGTATTCACCTTCAGCGCTTTCATGACCTCGATGACACGCTCCAGACCGAAAGCCCCGCCGACTGCTCCGGCCGGACGGCCTCCGAATGCCTCCAGAAGATAATCGTAACGTCCGCCGCCGCCGAGGGCGAAATCAAATTTCCGGCCTTCATCTCCGGTCGCTTCAGTGAAAAATTCAAAAACTGTCCGGCTGTAATAATCCAAACCTCGGACCAGGCGGTGATCAACCTGATAAGGGATTGCAAGTTCATCAAGAAATTCCAGAGTATGCTTCAGATGCTTGCTGCAATAAACGCAAAGACTATCCAAGGAAATCGGCGCATTGGCTTTGTATTCCTGACAGGACTCGTTCTTGCAATCCAGAAGACGGAGCGGATTTTCGCGCAAACGGCGCTTGCAGTCCCGGCAAAGCTTGAAAGCCGGATTTTTATAATACTCGATCAGCTTCTTGCGGTAATTCGGCCGGCAGATACGGCAACCGATGCTGTTCAATTTCAGGATCAGATTCTTGATCTTAAGCCGCTCGAGAAAACGGAACATCGAAAGGATTATCTGCGCGTCATATACCGGCTCATCATCTCCTCCGATTATTTCAAAACCCGCCTGATGGAACTGGCGGAATCTTCCTGCCTGCGGCTGTTCCCGCCGGAACATCGGACCGATATAAAATAACTTGAGCGGCTGGCCGAGATGGCTCAATCCGTGTTCGAGATAGGAACGGACAATTGAAGCGGTGGCTTCCGGACGAAGCGCCAGCCGATCTCCGGACCGGCTCGTGAATATGAACATCTGCTTTTCGACGACATCCGTAGTCTCTCCCAGAGTTTTTTCGAAAACTTCCGCCCGCTCAAGCAAGGACGGCTCTATCCTGCGGAAATGATAGTATTCGGAAATATACTGGAGTTCTTTCCGGATCTTGTCCCACCACGCCTGATCCTGCGGCAAAATATCATGCATGCCCTTCGGCGACTGGAAATCCTGTATTTTTGATTTGGACATGCAATAAAAAGTTTAAAGTTGAAAGTTATAAGGTCGAACTCGGTTGATATCTCATTTTACTCTTTAACTATCAATAAGTAAACGCCTCGATCTCCGTCAGCGGAAGAAGCCGGAGCCGGGCTATCCCGATTATGTACTTCCTGTCCATAGGCCCCCAGCTTCTGGAATCAAAACTGTAATTGCGGTTGTCGCCGAGCATGAAATATTCCGCAGACCCGAGCGTTACGGTCTTGTTTCCGGAAGTCAAAGCCCCGACAGGAAGATACTCCTCTTTCAGGACAAATTCCTTGCCGTCAGACCCGGTTATTTTCACCGCGCCGCGCTGGATATTTACGGTCTCTCCCGGGAGCCCCACGATCCTTTTTATATAATAAGTGGAAGGATTTTCCGGATACCGGAAAACAATCACCTCGCCTCTCTCCGGCTCCCGGAACCGATAAGTCAGCTCATCAATCAGAAGATAATTTCCGCTTCCGAAATTCGGTTCCATACTTGCCCCGCTCACCAAAAAAGGCTGAATCAGAAAAGATCGGATCAGAAAAACCGTCACAACAGCCACCAATACGACTTCGAGAACTTCCCAAACAGCCAATAAAAATACGCGCATAATCTGTATTTTAATTCTAAAGACCGGATATTACAATACCGAACTGCGCCAATCGGCGGATCAGCAGTCCGGCAGGATATCCTGCGGCAGGACATGCGGGAATATTTATAGTATTATTATCCATATAATGGACTCTGAAAGACAAAGCTATAAAATAATCGCCGGCCTTGGAAATCCCGGTAAAGAATACGAAAATACCTATCATAACGCCGGCTTTTTGGCGGTGGACTATTTCATAAACAAGGTGAAAAAACTTCCGATGAAGACGGTGAAAGATAAAAAATTCGAATTTGCCGAAAACGGAAACGCCATATTCATCAAACCCCTGACCTATATGAACGAATCAGGCCTACCGATAAAAAATTCCCTAAGATATTTCAAAGCCGGACCGGAAGAGCTCCTTATCATGCATGATGACTCCGATATCCTGCTCGGCGAATACAAGCTGTCTTTTGAAAGGGGCTCCGGCGGACACAAAGGGATTGAAAGCGCCATTCAGCACCTGAAAACGAATAAATTCTGGAGAATAAGGATCGGGATACGTCCGCCGTCGAAATCCGGAACACCGAAAAAAAAAGCGTCCGAATTCGTCCTGAAAAACATCGTCCCGACGCATAAACGCCTGCTGATGTCCGCATTTGCGGCAATTGCAAAACAGATCAACCGGCTCTAGGAAGGCAAGGAGAAGGTTATTGAAAAAGTCACCAATCCGTCTTTGCCGGTTTCTATTTTTGAAAGAGGAAGATTCGCGTCCTTGAATCCCTCGCTTACCAACTTGTTCTTGAAAGCGATGGCTTCGGCCTGACTGGCCGATCTTCCGACGATAAACGCGGATTTCTGATCAGAATTTATCGAAATCCTGATAAATTCAACGTTGCCGGACAATAAGTCGAGTTTGGATAACAATTCTGACCAACCTCTGCTCCGTTCGCGCGCGTAAGAGGCCTTCTCGACAAAACCATTGAATACAGTGACTGATTTTTGAAGTTCAGAGACCTCATTACCCCCCGGCATCGCCGACACCTGCCGTATCTGCTCCGAAGACTCATTCAATTTTTTGGCAAAAAAACTGTCCACGGATATGAATACGATCAGGAAAAAAACCGCAACAGTGATCAATATATTCCTCCAAACCTTTATGAAAAATCTGATCTGCGTATAAAGATATCCGCTCTCCGTTCCGACCGCTTCCAGACTTATCAGAATATCGCGCGATCGCGGGATTGTTCCGCGGAAGGCGCTCCCGAGCACCCCGATCCAGGAAATCGGGACATCGGTGAATTCCCTTAGTGCGAGAGTTTTCACCTCGTAATTGAACTGCTTGACTATGAATTCGGATATCTCTTTTTCAAGGGCCTGGGTGATGATTATCAGACTATTCAGCGAACCCCCCCAATGGCTTGCGTAAAATGTCGATACTTTTTTAATCTCCCGGACTATGGTGTTCTTGAAATCATCGAAAGGAATTTCACGGGAAGCCCGGTCCTCAAGCTTCATCAGCTTCCACGGAGTGAAATAATCGAAATATATGTTCCCGCTTTTCAGGACCATGAAATCGATGCCGTCACTGGAAACATTCACGACAACCTGCGGCTTTCCGATATCGACTCCAATCGCATATTGTTTGATGGCCCGCGCAATCGCCAAAGCCGGGAATTCAACCGCAACAGGAGAAAAACCCGCTTCTTCAAGCGCGCTGACATAGGAATCAACGGCATCGCGCCTGGCGAAGGCACCTAAAATCTCCACCGACCCGTCTTTTTCCTGATCTCCGAGCTGTTCCCAGTCCGAATAAGCGATTTTGAAATCAACCGGAGATATTCCCTGTAAATTAAGTTGAATCGCTTCCGCCCTGCTTTCCTCACTAAGAAGAGGAAGGGAGAAGACCTTCGCATAAACGATCGAAGACGGAACAATGGCGATGACCGGAATGCTGTTTTTCAGGCCGGGCGCGAATTGTTTCTTGAGATCCTTCAACTGGCTGACGAGGCGCGTCCTGTCCCGGATGATCCCGTCCTCTATTATTCCCGGCTCAAGGAGCAATCCTTCTTTTTTCAGAACACCGCCGGAAGATATCTCTGCGACACGCAGAGCGGCGTCCTTTATTTCAAGTCCGGCAATGGCCTCGTGCGGGAAAATCAGACGATGAAATACCGACTTCAATTTTTCCAAGATTGAATTCATTAATTTAATTATAACCCAAATGGAATAATGCGTCTTACAGCGCCACTTCATTGAATGACTCGAGAGTCGCTTCTCCGGTCGACTGATTCACATCAAGCACGGCTTCAAATTTCCGGTTCTTATCATGATATCTCCCGAGGACCGTGATTTTATCCTTATTCAAACCCGCGCAGGCCGGTTCCGGCAAATTACGGCAGACAGTCACATCCGCAGAACTGTCCGAGAAATTCAGGGTATACGATCCTTCAGAGCTCTTATTCCTTATGATCCTGATGAAAGCGTCCTGATATCCGGATTGCGCTGCCAAAAAAGCTTTGGAACTCGCCCGCAGACCGGACTCCGACTGAACCAGGAAAAAATTTCCGACCAGCAGAGCGACGAATATTTCCCCGATCAAACCACCGATCATAAGCACCAAAGGCAGGGCGGCTATGCCGTTCGAAAATTCAAATTTTAAATTTTTAATTTTAAAATATTTTTTCATATTACCGGCTGAATCCCAGAATAATATCGTCCATCCGGGGAACAGAGGATCCGCTAATTTCAAAAAAAATCTTATAACGGAAATATCTCCTGCCGTAATGTTCCGTATAATCTATGGCTTTCTGATAATTCGTGGAGGAAGGAGAATAAAAAGTGGCGCTTGAACCGCCCGGGCCGGTGAAATTCCAAGGTCCGGCACTGTTATTAGAAGACGCGAACTGGAATTTCACGGACGTCCCGGCAGGATACGTCCCTTGCCACATGACCGTATTCAAAGATGCGCCACCGGCCAGCTGCGTATCGAAAATACTGGAAATAAGACTGCACTCTCCGGTACAGACAGCCGGAATATATTCCATTCCGCGCGGATGATTGAATTCTCCATCGGCGCTTCCGGAATCCCCCCACTCCAGGACGAAATTCCCGTCGGAATCGAATTTCTGGATGCGGTGGTTATTGCTGTCCGCCACATAGACGAAATCATACTGATCGGCCGTCACTCCCTGCGGCTTCTGGAATTCTCCGGCATCAGATCCGGCGCTACCCCATTTACGCACGAAAGTTCCGGCAGAATTGAATTTCTGGATCCGATCATTATCCCTGTCCGCCACATATACGTTATCTCCGCTGTCTGTTCCGATTCCGACCGGTTTCATGAACTGCCCGTTGCCGTTTCCGTTGGTCCCCCATTTCAGGAGAAAATTTCCCGCAGAATCGAATTTCTGGACTCGGTTATTGTCCTGATCCGTAACATAGACATCATCTTCGCTGTCGACTGTAACATCCTGCGGTTTATTAAACTGCCCGTTGCCGTTTCCGTTGGTCCCCCATTTCAGGAGAAAATCGCCGCTGGAATTGAATTTCTGGATCCGATCCCTGTCCAGATCGACGACGTATATGTTGTTTTCCGAATCCACCGCAATTCCCTGCGGATGGCCGAATTGGCCGTCTCCGGATCCGCTGGATCCCCAAGTCGCAAGAAAATCGCCGCTGGAATTGAATTTCTGGATCCGATCATTATCCTTATCCACGACATAGACATTATTCAAAGAATCGATCGCCACGGAGTAGGGCTTCTTAAACTCGCCCGGATCAGATCCCTGCGCTCCCCACTTCACGATGAAATCCCCGTTTTCATCGAATCTCTGGATGCGGTCGTTATCCAGATCCGCCACATAGATATCCACCTCATGATCGGCGACCGGCATGATTGACCCCGGAACAGTCGAGTAATCAACGTTCGTCTCCGATGAAAATTCATCGTCCGCGATCATAATCGGACCGTCCTGACCATCCCCGCCCGACCAGTCGGTCTGCATGAAAATAAAATTGCGCATCCTGGTGACATAAAAATAAACAGTCAAATTCCTGGCGGCTCCGAATATAACATAGTCAGTTTCAACCGTTATCTTCTGCGTGGAAGGATCTTCATTGTTCGGATTGTAAACCGATTCGATGTCTCCATTTATATCCCTGGAAACATTTTCGGCATAAAACGATCTCGTATAATCAAAGGTGTTGAGATTGACGGTCTCTATGCCGGATTGCGCCGCAAGCGTACCTCCGGAATTCAAAAAATGATGCTTGTTTCCGGAACCATGAGGAAGACCGTAAAGACCCGGCCAATTGCCGTCGGCGAAAGACCTGGCCGATTCCATCAAAGCATCGCTCAAAATAGCCGCATTCCGGCTCTTTTCGGCGTGTTCGTTCGATCTCAATGTCAATGAAAAAGCGGTCGTGATTCCGCTAAGCATAAGAATTCCGACCCCCATTGCGATGAAAACTTCGATTAAAGATTGCCCCTTTCTCATTAACTGTATTTTAACACAGGAATTCCAAAATCTGATTTCTCAAAAACAAAGATATTCAAAACTGATTCCGTCGCACGGATCAGAACCGATAGCGATGTCATCTCCAATAACAATTACCAATTGACCTCGACATTATAAGAGGCATCTTTCCAGCGGACCCAGCCAAGAGCGCCGTCTTCCCAGGAATATCCTGAAAAATCTCCGTTTGATTCCAGCTGAACGCCGTAAGCGAACGTAGTGATAAGATTCTGGGTAGCCGAACCGATCCACCTATCCAATCCCGGATCATATTCTTCAACTGATGAAAAATTGGCTGAACCGTTTCCTCCGAAAACATAAATCTTGTCGTTTCCGTCCTGGCCTTCAGCTGCCGCGCCGGCTGAACTGCTCCTCCCCTCATACGTCGAAGCTTTCACAGACCAAGTATTAGTAACCGGATCATAGACTTCGTTTACGTTGGCGACATTCGTTTCCGCGCCGCCGCCTATGGCATGAATTTTGTTATTGATCGTAACCAGAATAAGATCATATCTCGCAGTAGGCATCGGAGCTTTCACGGACCAGGTATTGCTTGTAACATCATATTCAAAAACAGTATTCCGCGCTGTGGAAGCTCCGCCTCCCCAGCCGCCGATCACATAGATCTTATCTTTCCCGTCCGCCCCTATTGCCGCGGCCGCGCCGGCATCCATTCTGGTTTCCGGCATGGCTGCCAAAGTAGTCCAGGAATTGGTAGTCGGATTGTACATTTCATTGATGTTGTAGATGGTTTGTGTTCCGCCGGTTTCACCTCCCAAGACATATATTTTATCATTGACCGTTGCGGCAGCGGATCCATCCCTGCTTGTCGGCATGGAAGTTTTCGCAGTCCAGGTATCGGAGACAGGATTATATTCTTCAACAATCGCGCTGGTCGTATAAGCGGGAGCACCTGTGACAGTTCCGCCGATCACATATATCTTGTCATTCCCGGAACCGTCTTTGGCCGCAGCCGACACATATAAAGCACGGCTTGTCGGAGGCAATGCCTTGGATTCCCAGGTATCGGAAACAGGGTCGTACTTCTGATTCAATCTGCCGACATTACTACTCGGATTTCCTCCGAAAACATAGACTTTATTTGCTACTACTGCGGCTCCATGACCGTTCCGGCCGTTGGGCATCGGGGATTTTCTGGCTACGGAAACACCCGTCCACCTATCCAATCCCGGATCATATTCTTCAACTGATGAAAAATTGGCTGAACCGTTTCCTCCGAAAACATAAATCTTGTCGTTTCCGTCCTGGCCTTCAGCTGCCGCGCCGGCTGAACTGCTCCTCCCCTCATACGTCGAAGCTTTCACAGACCAAGTATTAGTAACCGGATCATAGACTTCGTTTACGTTGGCGACATTCGTTTCCGCGCCGCCGCCTATGGCATGAATTTTGTTATTGATCGTAACCAGAATAAGATCATATCTCGCAGTAGGCATCGGAGCTTTCACGGACCAGGTATTGCTTGTAACATCATATTCAAAAACAGTATTCCGCGCTGTGGAAGCTCCGCCTCCCCAGCCGCCGATCACATAGATCTTATCTTTCCCGTCCGCCCCTATTGCCGCGGCCGCGCCGGCATCCATTCTGGTTTCCGGCATGGCTGCCAAAGTAGTCCAGGAATTGGTAGTCGGATTGTACATTTCATTGATGTTGTAGATGGTTTGTGTTCCGCCGGTTTCACCTCCCAAGACATATATTTTATCATTGACCGTTGCGGCAGCGGATCCATCCCTGCTTGTCGGCATGGAAGTTTTCGCAGTCCAGGTATCGGAGACAGGATTATATTCTTCAACAATCGCGCTGGTCGTATAAGCGGGAGCACCTGTGACAGTTCCGCCGATCACATATATCTTGTCATTCCCGGAACCGTCTTTGGCCGCAGCCGACACATATAAAGCACGGCTTGTCGGAGGCAATGCCTTGGATTCCCAGGTATCGGAAACAGGGTCGTACTTCTGATTCAATCTGCCGACATTACTACTCGGATTTCCTCCGAAAACATAAATTTTGCCGTCTATAACAGCGACATCGTGGCCGTAACGGCCGGTGGGCATCGGGGATTTGGCTCCGGTGGAAACCGTCGTGGTTCCTCCGGCCAAACTCATCCAAGAATTGGTGCTCAACAGCTTAGCCCAACCGGCGACTTGTTTCGGAAAAGTGCCAGTTGATATGCCGGAAACCCTAGCTTTGCAGTTAGGATTTATGAATGTGGCCGGACAACCGTAATCTTCATCAAAACTCACCCAGCCAGCGCTCTGGGACCAGGCATTGCCTGAAAAATATCCTGTTTCCGGATCAACTCTTACGCCGTAGTCGAAAAAATTACAGCTTCCTTCGTTCATACAGTTAAAACTCAACCAACCGACATTCTGGGACCAAGCATAACCCGATACATTGTTCGCGTAAGCGCCGGAAAGCGCGTTCGCCTCGCCGCTTTGCGATCCTTCGCCGACAGAATTCACCGCGGAAACTTTATAATAATAGACGGTTCCGTTCACGAGACCGGAATCGACATACGATAAAGAAACTCCGGCATCTCCGATATATGTTTCATTCCCGGGAACAGTGCTTCGATACACTCTGTAATTATTTATCGAAGACCCTCCTGTAAAAGTAGGGGTCTGCCAGCTCAAGGAAACTTTCGCATTGCCTCCTACCGCGGAAAAACCTTCCGGAATACCGGGAACGGATTGAAAATTGACAGATAACGGAAAAACTGCGGTCTTTGTCAATCCTCCGGAAACCGCTGAAATACTGATAAAATGATTTCCATTGGGAGTGTTTTCTGAAGTCTGCAGATTCAACGGCGTAGAACAGGTCGGAACGCATCCGGCCTGATCGAAGGAAGCGATCACGCCGCTCGGAAGATTTTCCGCGGAAAAAACTACCGGCTCCGGAATTCCGGCGGTTATGTCAGCTCTGACAGTCAAATCAATCGAACCACCCGGCTGAACAGTGCCGGAATCCGGATCCGTATTCAATGAAATATCGAACTGCGGCACAGACGGCGATATTTCTATCAGTCCAGTTCCTTCAGAAATGACAAGATTCTCGGAATTAGTTTCATCGTATGCTCCATCTTCAACCGACTCGATTCCAATGACTATGCTGTGCCCGTCTTCCGTCCAACCGGTCACTTTCTCAAATATTATGTCTTCAGTGTTTCCATCGGATGGATTCAAGAAGATTATTCCATCCGGAAGATAGACAGTTTCGACGACGATTCCGGTCTCATAGGAGTCTCCGTAGAAAATCTGGTAAAAGTGCTGTCCGGATATCGAAGTGTCTAAATGGATTCCCCATCTGGATCCGTTCTCCTGCGAGATGGCTCTCTGCTGGCCCAATATGAGGTGGGATTTGAGATTGTTGATGGCATTGTCTATTTCCAGCTTGGTCCGGAGACCGGTCGGGAGATTGAGAAGGGCGACGGAGCCGAAGATTATCGCCACGCCGATGACTATCATTAGCTCGAAGAAGGTGTAGCCGGATCTTTTTGACATAGATTAATTCCGCATACGGAACAAAATGATATTGATTTTATTTTAACACAGATCGGAAGTTAGATGCCACCGACGAGCTGATAAATCGGGACAATGACCGACAAAGCGATGGTGCCGATAAGCACGCCTATGATGAGAAGAAGTACCGGTTCAATGAAAGCAACCATGGTTTTGACGGAATTATCGACTTCCTGCTCATAAAATGACGCCAAAGTCTTCAAAATCTCCTCGATATGT
>CAYHBW010000001.1:0-81914 GCA_964355085.1 uncultured Candidatus Saccharibacteria bacterium | reverse complement strand
ATCTTTTATTATCTCTTCGGGATTCATAGTAAGATGATTTTTCTCGGCATTTTCACCCCCACGCCAAACGCTTATGTAAATGGGCCTATGGTATAGTGGCAGAACGGTACATTCGCATTGTACAGACGGCGGTTCGATTCCGCCTAGGTCCACAAATAATTTAAATGCGTTTGGTGTGGGGGCGGGTTGCCGAGGCAGGAGTTCCCTGCCCGCCCATTTAGTAGTAGGCGGGCCTGCCCGCCGAATTGGCAGGCGGGGATTCTCCTTAGGTCCACCAAAAATACCGTAAATATCCGCCATAGTCCGGAAGTGGATTCGGTATTACGTGGAAACCGCATCATCAGATGCGCGGAATCCATATCTGCTATAATGATTACAGGTAGCCGGAGGGCTATCTTTGCTTATGTAATACAGCCGGAGATCATTTTCCGGCGGGAAAGGTCGAAAATTCATCATCAATTAATCAAATAATTCATAAAAAAATGTTAATTCAAACTTGGACAGACGTATTGGTCGGTTCACTTCAGAATCTTTGGTTTCAGGTCGCAAATTGGTTGCCGTCTTTGATAGGCGCAATTCTGGTATTCATAGTCGGATTAGTGGTGGCTGCCGGATTGAGCTCGCTCGTGGAGAGGGTTCTTGGCGCAGTCAGGTTGGACAATCTTCTCCGCCGCCTTGGCGTTGAAGAGTATACCAAAAGGGCGGGATTAGAGCTTAATTCCGGTCATTTCCTCGGACAGCTTGTATATTGGTTCATGACCTTGGCATTTTTGCTTGCCGCATCGGATATTCTTGGATTTTATGCTCTATCGAGCTTCTTGACCGGCGTTCTCATGTATTTGCCGAATCTCGTAATTGCCGTATTAATCATGCTTGCCGCATTGGTGGTTGCCAATTTAGTCATGCATCTTGTCAGGGCATCCGTAATGGGAGCAAGACTCCATGCGGCGAAGTTTCTGGCATCTGCTTCTTGGTGGGTGATCATGGTTTTCGGAGGTCTTGCCGCATTGGTTCAGCTCGGCATTGCCGTATCCATAATCAATACCCTTATTTCCGGCTTGATCGCCATGATGGCGATTGCCGGCGGTTTGGCTTTCGGTTTGGGCGGTAAGGATTATGCAGCGCATCTTTTAGGTAAGCTGCAGAACGAGCTTGAGGGTCGGGAATAGTTATCAGTAGTCAGTTGCTGGTGATTGTAAATATGAAAAAACTCCCTGCGCAGGGAGTTTTTTCATATATTTATTGCCCTTCCTGCCCGGCGGCCATAATTCAGCATTGACTTATTGCATGCATTTGGATTAAAATATTACTTAAGTTCGTAATTTTATCGTTTGCCGGATTATTTACTGCTGATTTCTATTTACTGATTACTAATCGTCAATTATCATATTTTATGCAAAATGATTTTATAAAAGAAAAAGCCCGGGAGATATCATACGTTCTTGTCCGTGCGGCATTTTATATAAAACGTCCTGAACTCCGGATCAAATTTGAAAGTTTGGCATTCAATCTTGCGGACGAAGCCGCCAAAGTAAGCGTTGAAAACGACACCCGAAATATTATTCAGGTGTTATCAACTATTGCATCTTTGGATGTGATGGTCAGATTGGCCCATTCGATTTATGAAATAGAACCTGTGAATGCGACTATTCTTGTCCGAGAACTTGATGGTCTTAATTCGGCAATCAGGCAATTCGGCAAGCTTGATGAAAAATTACCGGATTTGGAAAGTTTATTTTCAGTTCTGCCGGTTACTGATCAGGTTTCAGCTAAAGTTTCTTTTGGAAATGAAACGGAAGTATCATCCGGAAATGATGATTCAAGTCTTGATGCCTATCGCTCCGATCATTCGTCGAACATGGTTTCCTTGGAGCAATTGTCCGCTCCGTTGGAAATGGCAAAATCGACAAGGGAAAATCAATCGGCAAATATAGCGGTCAGGCAGTCGGCAATCCTTGAAAAGATAAAACTCGGCAATGGGAACGGAGCAAGATTAAAAGATCTCCTTGCCGCATTCCCGGATGTCAGCGAGCGCACAATAAGATACGATCTTCAAAAGCTTTGCGATGGGGGAGTCGTTGAAAGGGTTGGCAATGGCGGTCCGGCTACATACTATAGAGTAGTAGTTAGAAGCTAGAGCCCACGTTCTTTCAGATACTAGATCCTAGTTGCTAAATTCTACCCATATCCTTGCTTTTTCAGCTGTTTTTTGGTAGTATAGGTAGGCACTGTTTTGGTATGGGGTAGGCTGTCAGGTTATCCGTAACAACCAAGGCAGGAGCTCGTTATATTATGCAGTAAGAGCTAGCCCGGATATCCAGTGGTTATTCACAATACGGGCTTCAGTAATTGGACAACTTAATATACAATTATAAGTATAGGATTCAGTGTGAGGCTGGATCTGTTACAGAGTAATTACGAATGATGCGAAGGCATCATTTAAAAGTCGCGTTATTCGCGATTACTCTGCATCAGACTCGCTTCACAGCGGGTTTTTTCTTTCATTTGATACCGGGACAGTTATTTCTTTACTAGGGTCGGCCCTGCAAAACAGGGATTAGTAAATAAAATAATTAATTGAAACAAAGTTTTAAATTTCCGCCTAAGGCGGACCCGTCTAAGGCGGGAAATCAAAACAATAAAAATTAAAAGTAAATAAATTTTCATGGCGGTGACGAGTCGATAACGTCGCTCCATGGGAATGGTCTAAAAATAAAAGAATATGAACAATAAATTAGTAAGTAAAGTGTTGACAGCTGCGATTTCAATATCGACAGTTGTTTCGCTTTCAGGCGCATCCGCTTTGATGCCAGCAGTGGCTCACGGAGCAACTCTTGAAGAGTTGATGGCGCAGATCGCAGCTTTGCAAGCTCAATTGGCAGCTCTTTCAGGAGCTCCTGCTTCTTCCGCAGCTTCTTCCGCTTTATTGTCTTCTGGGGACCTCACCCTCGGTAGCAAAGGCGCAGCAGTTATGGAATTGCAGAAATTCTTGAATGCCAATGGCGCGCAAGTTGCAGCAAGCGGCGCAGGCTCTCCGGGTAACGAAACCTCTACTTTCGGTTCGTTAACCAAGGCAGCGCTCGCAAAGTGGCAAGCGGCAAACGGAATTTCTCCGGCTGCTGGCTACTTTGGTCCGAAAACCAGAGCGGCAATGGCAGCAAAAGGAGGCAGCACTTCCACTACCGGAGGTTCTACCACTCCGGCTCCGGCAGGAACCGGTTTGACTGTCCGATTAGCTTCGGATCAACCGGCGGCAAGCTTGGCACCGGCTTCAGCGGCACGCATTCCATTCACGAAAGTGCAATTGACTGCTTCAGCTGACGGTGATATCACTGTTACCGGATTGACTGTTGAGAGGACCGGTCTTGCGCAGGATACTGCATTAGCTGCAGTCTTGTTGCTTGACGAAAACGGAGCCCAACTCGGTCTTAAGAAGACCTTGAACTCCGAGCATCGCGCAACTGTTGGTGAAGCTTTGACTATCAAAGCAGGAACCACCAGAACCGTGACTATCGCGGGTAACCGCGCAGCCGCGGGAACTTTGGGCGGTCAGACTTTGGCATTAACCGTTGTCGGAGTTAACACTTCTGCAAACGTGAATGCCACT
The DNA here is from genome assembly GCA_964355085.1 of uncultured Candidatus Saccharibacteria bacterium. Lineage (GTDB taxonomy): Bacteria > Patescibacteriota > Minisyncoccia > UBA6257 > 02-FULL-45-10c > REEB48. The sequence goes on along the minus strand of CAYHBW010000001.1, from coordinate 78,307 downwards.
TTCCCGCTCGCCGGCGCGACTCACACTGTCAATGAAACTTTGTCTATCGGCACTGTTTCCTTGGCTCGTGGTCCGTTGGATCCGGGTTCTAGCGCAACAAAAGAAATCGGTACAACTGGTTATACCTTCTCTTCTATAAAGGTTACCGCCGGTTCTACTGAAAGAGTTTACTTGAAATCCGTCCGCTGGAACCAGACCGGTTCCGCGAGCGCAAGCGACTTGGCTAACGTCAAGACTTGGGTTGACGGCACATCTTATGATGCGACTATCAGCTCTGATGGCAAGTACTACACTTCCACCTTCCCAGGTAATGGTCTTTTGATGGATAAAGGATTCTCCAAAGAATTCTCTGCCAAAGGTGATATCACCGGCGGTTCCTCGAGAACTGTCGACTTCGATCTCGCCAAATTGACTGACCTTGCTCTCGTCGGTGAAACCTATGGATACGGCATTGTCCCTCCGCAGACCGGTTCTTCCGATCCGACGGATGATACTGCCGCCTTCAGCAACACTGAAGATCCTTGGTATGATGCAGCTCAAGTATTGGTATCTTCCGGTACTATGACTGTGTCCACTTGGACCGGAGTCCAGGCCCAGAACGTTGCCATCAACTTGGCTGACCAGGCACTCGGCGGTTGGACTGTTGATGTCAAGGGTGAGCCGATTTCCGTTGCAAGTATGAAGTTTAACTTCAATGCTCCAGGAGAGGCTCTTAGTCAATTGACTAACATCAAACTCCTTGATGGTTCCGGTAAAGTTTTGGCTGGTCCGATTGATGGATCTGGTACAAACCAAACCGCAACCTTTACCTTCACTGATACCATCACTTTCCCTGTTGGTGTGACTAACCTTAAATTGGTTGGTAAATTGAGCACTGACTTCGAAAATAATGATACAGTGTTAGCTTCGACAACTCCGAACGGTCAGTGGACTACTGTTACTGGTCAGACGACTGGCAATAGTATTACTCCGACCCCTGCTTCTGCTCTTACTGGTCAAACTATGACCGTCAAGGCAGCAGCTTTGACTATCAGCGTATCTTCTGTGCCAATAGCGCAGACTGTCATCGCTGGTGTCAATCAGTTCGAATTTGCCCGCTATATCTTGGATGCTTCCGGTTCCGGTGAAGACCTTCGATTGACTTCATTGCCTTTGGAATATAACGTTCCGTCTGGCACTGCAAGCGATCTCACCAACTGCAAACTCTATGATGGCGCAACTGTTCTTAATGCCTCTGATGTTAAGAATCCGTCTGCAGCCGCTTCTTCAACCGCATTTACTTTCGACGGCTCTGGATTGAACGTTTCAAAAGGTACTTCCAAGCAGCTCGCTCTTAAGTGCGATTTGAAAGCATCTGCAACTGGTTCTTATGCCTGGGGTTATGATTCCGGTTCATCTCCGTCTCCGACTGGTTTAATCTCCGGTCAGAGCGCGTCCTTGACCGAGAATGATAATGCCGGTCAGACGATGACTGCGGCTACTTCCGGTACTTTGGCTGTTTCCCTTGATTCAGCATCTCCGGCGTATGCCCTTGCATCTCCTGGTCAGACCATTGAACTCGCTCGCATAAAGTTTAGCGCCACCAACGAAGACGTCCTCCTTAAACAGATGGCCCTTCAGTTGACCCAGGCCGCTTCCAACACTCCTATCGACTTGGTCGGTCAGATGGTCTCCATCCACACAACCGATGGAACCAAAGTTGGTGAAGCTACTTTTGCCAGCGGCGACAATGCCACTTCCAGCGCGATGTCCGTCACAGTTCCGAAAGACGGTTCTAAGGTGCTCGTTGTGAAAGGTACTTTGGCGGCGATTTCCGCTTCCGGTCCTGCAACCCGCTCCGGTGATATCGTCTCCGTCGACTATGATGGCGACAACGAAGGTTTGAACGGAAACTATGGTACCGGTTCTTCTTCCGGCGCTACTGTGACCCCTTCTGCTGGCGATACTGCTTCATCTGGCGCTCGCGTCATGAAGGCATATCCGACGCTTGAACAGGTCGCTCTTAGCTCCAGCGAGAGAACTCTGGTATCCGGTGATGCGAAGACTCTCTTCAAGTTCAAAGTTACCGCCAACAACGGTGATGTGGCCTTGTATAAGATGTCCTTCAGCGTCTCCTCTTCAACTGCCGCATCCAGCAATGCGACCACAACCAAATTCGGTTTGTACGCGTTCACTGATTCCGGCATGAGCTCTCCAGACGCAAACTTCAACGGAACTAATAACCCTGGAGGTTTGGTAAACGCTGGATTCTGCTTCGACGGTTTGGCTAGCAATACTGCAGGCGCAAACGGCGGCGGTAATTTGGGCGCAAGCTCTGCTCTCGTTGAAATCTATCCGGATCAGACAAGTTGCAACAACGGCACTACCACTTTGGTCGTTCCGTCCGGCGCAACCCGCTGGTTCAAGTTAGTTGCTTCCGTCGGAACCCTCGCTCCGTCCGGCACATCTGAAAATCTTCAGGTGCAGCTCGAAGGTGACGCGGCTTTCCCGGTCAACTCTTCTAACTTGATGCAACAGGCAACCGGCATCGATGGCGATACGAATGATGATTTCATTTGGTCTCCGGTTTCAACCTCTACTTCTAACTCTAAGTCTGATCTCGATTGGACTAACGGTTATGGAGTAACTGGTTTGCCGAGCTCCAACATGACTTCTGAAACTATCAGCAAATAGTTTCTAAAAGAGCTTGAGACTCTTATAGAGACAGGCAAAATCCCCCGAAAGGGGGATTTTGTTTTGTTGTCATCTATGTCATTTAACTTTGCTTATTTAAATACATAATCCTGTCATGCCGAACTCTGATCCGGCATCCAGAAAATGACGATATTACCAATCGGGTCGACACCAATTACCCCATCATTCACTTTATGGACTTTTGACTTTATGAACTTTATACTACTGATGTATGTCAGATATTTTCGGATACAAGATCAAGCCGGGTCATGTCCTTATCGCGATATTGCTGATCGGCGCGGTCATCCGTTTCTGGGGACTCGGAAGTTCCGAACTTTTTCACGATGAAGGTTTTTACGCTTTCCGAGCCATCGGCAATCTGGATTATATACAGAATGACGATCAGACGACCCCGATCCAATGGTTCGCGGAATCGACTCTGCCGTGGTGGACCGGCCTTTCTTTCCATGATCATCCGAAGCTTTATTTTCTGATCGCCAATCTTTTTTTCAGGATGTTCGGAGATTCCCTGTTTGTCGCGCGTCTGCCGTCGGCCATTTCCGGAGTTATTTCCATCTGGTTGATTTATCTTCTGGTCAGGAAATTGGCCGGTAATCGTCCGGACGGCGGGGAATGGATCGCTCTTCTGTCCGCGGCCGCGCTTTCCGTGAATCATGTGCATGTCTGGATTTCCCGCTCCGTTCTCATGGAGTCGATTCAGATTTCCGCAGTGCTTCTGAATATCCTGCTGTTTCTGATTTTCCTAGAAGATCGCAGGAAATGGATATTTTTCGGATTATCTCTCGGCGCCTGTTTCCTGATAAAATATACCGGATTATTCCTCCTTCCGGTTTATTTCCTGCATATCCTGCTTTTTAAGAAAGAATTTATTCTGGAAAGAAATCTGCGCCTGTCCTTAGGCATCGCTTTTTTAGTCCTCTCTCCGGTTATAGTTTATAATCTTTATCTTTATTCTTCAGTCGGCCATTTCGATCTTCAGCTGGCGTTCATATTCGGACAGGATACTCCGGAGTGGCGGGCTTCGCTCGGTAAAATCCTCGATCCATTTTCCGATTTCGGCATGAATATGGCCGCCATGTATTCAGTCCCGTTCCTGCTGATTAGCGCATTCGGATTTATCTTCGGAGCATACAATCTGTCCTCCGGAGGCCGCAATCGCCTGTCGGCTTTTTCCGTCCTCTCCGTTTTTTCGATAATCGTCATGCTGATATTTGCAGGATCCGCTTACCGGTTTCTTTCGCTTTTGTCGCCGTTTCTCGCAATCCTGTCTGTTATCATGCTTTTGGAAATCTGGAAGTTTTCCGGAGGAAAGGAGATTTCTCGTTTTCTGATCGCCGGATTTTTAATTTATGAAATGTATTTTGCGATTGACGGCGCGTTTCTTACGTTTCCTGATTTCGGCATAGTCCGGCTGGATGATTATCTTGAACAAGTATTCGACGGAAGACGCTCTCCCGCCCCTCCGGAATCATCCAATCCGCATCTGCAGAAAATAATAGCGGAAAATCTCTTAAAATATCCTCCGGCCGATACGCCGTTCATGGTGATTTATGATGAAAATTTGGCTTTATCAGCCCGCCTTTGGCTGTTTACCAGAAGGATTTACTATCATGGAATATCCGCTGTCACGACCGGTCAGTTTAAAGGGTTTCTGCGGACCAGAGGCGCGGAGAGTCTTTCCGGTTATAAGATTTATTTCATCAAAGCTTATCCGTATACTTCCCTGAATCAGAGTCTTTCCGTTCCGGATGCGGCGGAATTCGAATCTTTTCTAACGGTCGGACTGAATCTTGCGCCGGCGAAAAGGATAACCGGATACCGGAATCTGCCGATGTTCGATGTGTATGAATTCACGATGTGACCACGTGACAATGTCACGTGGTCATCCTGAACTTGATTCAGGATCCAGATAATATGAAAAGTTTTTATGTATATATTCTTGCAAGTAAAAGAAATGGTACGTTGTATGTCGGATTTACTAATGATTTGATAAAAAGAGTCAGCCAGCATAAAATGGGATCAAATGACAGTTTTACTAAAAATATAAAGTGAATATTTTGGTATATTTTGAAGAAACTAGTGATGTTAATTCTGCAATTGCGCGAGAAAAAAATCTTAAAGATTGGCATAGAGATTGGAAACTGAAACTTATTGAAGATAAAAATTCTGACTGGAGGGATTTATATTTTGATTTGCTGGATTCCGGATCAAGTCCGGAATGACAAATTTTGCTATAATATCTATATGAATAAAAATCATTTGACCCGCATAATCCCTTACTCCTTGTTTCTAATTCCTATATTGGCTTTTGCATCTTTTGACCGCGATCTGACTGTAGGAAGCAGGGGAATGGATGTGGAGAGTCTCCAGAGCTTTCTGATGGCGCAAGGCGTTTATTCAGGCCCGGTGACTGGTTATTTCGGGAATCTCACCAGGGAGGGTGTCAGGAAATTTCAGGAAAAGAATTCAATTTCTCCGTCAGCCGGATATTTCGGTCCGAAGACAAGAGCTTTCGCAAATAAAAACACGGATGCATCTTCGGTGGAATCCGCTCCTTCGCCTGTTTTATCCGTAGCTGATCTTCAGAAGCAGATTGAGGCGCTTACTGCCGAGCTTCAGAAATTGCAATCATCTTCAGCAACGGCCTCTTCGACGGCAGAACCGGCTGTCCAACCCCCGGTTGCTGTTCCTGTTGCTCCCGCGCCGTCTGCGTTCACAGGTTCTGCCAGGATATTATCCATTTATCCGAATATCACATTGAGCAGTTATATCGACATTCCGCTCAATGAATATCAGATTTCCGCTTCTGCGGAGAAAGTGGCTGTCAAAAAAATACGGTTGACCAACAGCGGTACATTGACGGACGTGCATTTCAATGAGATTAACTTGGTGGACAGTTCGAACAACCAGGTCCTGGCATCTCTTAATGCGCCGGTTGAAAAGGTTATCGAATTCACGCTTATTCCTGATCCGGCGAAAAAAAATAAAGGGCTCATGGTTTCCGGAGGAGTTTATGCCATAAAGGCCACCTTGAAGACTCCGAGTAGCGGAAGTGAAAGGAAGCTGAATGTAAAATTGGATATCTTGTCGGCGAGTGATGTGACTGCCGTCGATTTTGAGACTCTATCCAGGCCGGCGGACATAAGCGGAAACGTTTTCCCCATCGAGGGTCCGTATATCACGACTTTTTAAATACGCTGGAAAATTCCGGCATTAAGGGATATAATTATCTCTAGTCATTTTCTGTCTTTAAGAATAAAAAATAATAATTCTATGAAAAAATATCTGACGGTTTCTTTGTTTGTTCTTGTCATTATCGGAGGCATTTGGTTCGGGTCGGCCGGAACCCGCATAGCAGAAGATGATTCTTCGGTCGGTCCGGATTCTTTGGTGGATGGCGGCAACATTTCCGGCGATGATTTGACGATCGAAGACGCATCGCTGAAGTCTGAAGCCATGAAAATAATAGACGAACCGGTCGTCGTAAAGGCCCGGCTTTCAGAAGCGTCTGAAAAGCTCGCGCTGGAAAAGATAAAAGAATCTTCCGATCTTATCCGGTTGAATTACAATTATGCGAATCCCTGGTACGATCTCGGCGCTTACAGGAAATTGATAGGTGATTATGACGGAGCGATCAGGGTCTGGTCTTTCATCAAGAAGATCCGTCCGGACGATTATGTCTCATTAAGCAATCTTGGCGATCTCTATGCTTTCACGCTCGGCGATTATTCAAGGGCGGAGGAATATTTCCTGGAATCAATCGCCAGAAATCCGCAGAATGTGGATGCCTACATTCAGATCGCTTTGATCTATGAATATCACGATACTCCTAAATTGACCCTGACAGAACCTCTATTGCTTAACGGAATCAGCGCGAATCCGAAGGATTCCAACTTGAAGATTGCTCTTGGCAGATACTATCAGAAGGTCGGAGATCTGGAATCAGCGCGTTTTTATTTTGAAAAAGCGCTGGAAGCCGATCCTGGAAATTCCGCGCTTGAGGAAGAATTGAAGATCCTTGGAGATTAGTTTATGAAGAAAAAGTCCGGAACCAATAATTTGCTTATCGCCGTTCTGGCGGTCGCGTTTGCCATCCGTTTTTGGGGAATCGGCCATACAGATATTCTTGGAGATGAGGCGGCCCAGGCCTTCCGATCGGTCGGCTATCTTGACTATCTCGGGACGAATTTTCAGACTCAACCGGTCGATTGGTTCAAGGACGGAGATCTGCCGCGTTGGACTCTGCTTTCTTTTCATGATGATCCGCCGCTTTTTTTCCTGATTCAGCACATTTTTTTCAGAATTTTCGGGGATTCGCTCCTTATCGCCCGTTTGCCGGCCGTATTGGCCGGGACTTTCTCCACCTGGCTGATTTACCTTATTTCCCGGAAAATTCTGTCCGTCAGGAAGGCCGGAAGTTTTTTGCAATACGATCAAATCGGAAATATCGAGTCGATTTCGCTTCTGGCGGCCGGAATCTTCGCAATCGAACCGGCGACTGTCGGAATTTTCCGGACCAGTCTTCTCGAGCCGGTGCTTATTTTTTTCATTCTTCTGAATCTTCACCACTTTCTTCTGTTTTTGGAAAACCGGAGGCAGTGGTTGATGTTCGGACTGACTTTCGGGTTGGTCGCATTGACGAAATATACAGGAATATTCCTTCTGCCGGCCTATTTTTCTTATCTGGCGCTTTATAATCGAGGGATATTGAAGTCGCGGTATTTTTGGTCCGCATTGTTGGTGACATCGCTGATGTTCGCTCCGGTGTTTGTGTATAATTTTTATCTTTATAAGTCCACCGGCCATTTTGATCTGCAATTCGCCTATCTTTTCGGTCAGGAAACTCCCGAGTGGACGGAGTTGGCCGGTAAGGAGCAGTCTCCTTTTTCCGAAATCCATATAAATTTCCGGAAATCCTACGGATTGGGGCTGTTCATTTTGGCATTGTTCGGTGCGCTGGATTCAGCGAGAAGATACCGTTCGGGAGAGAAAGGGATGGCTTTATTCTGGCTTTACCCGGCATTTCTGGTCATTTTATTGCTTAAAATCGGCTCCGCAAGCCGTTTTCTGGCGATGTTCAGTCCTGCCATGGCTTTTCTGGCCGCGCTCGGTCTTTGGAGAATTTGGACATTGCCGGTATCAAAATATATCGGCTATATCCTGAAATTTTTCGTGATCCTGTTTCTGATTTTTGAATTTAATGCTTCTATCGGCAGAAATATAACCGACTTCCCATCATACGGAATCGCCGGACTGGACGATTATTTTTCGGAGGAGTTCGGCGGGATCGAATCCGCAGTCATCCCGGAATCGGACAACCGGCATCTGAACAATCTGATCCATTCCTTCGCCAAAGAAAAGACGGCCAAGCCGCGCGCTAAAGTTCTCATAATTTATGACGACAACGTTTCCTTGCCGACTTTGGAGTGGATATTTTACCGGAGATTTTTCTATCACAGCATCCCGGCTCTTTTTGTGGAAAATTTCCAGCGAACTCTCGCCTCCGCCGGCCAGGATTATTTCAAGGGATTTAAGATTTATTATGTTCAGAGTACCGGCAATACCCTGTTGAATCCATTCAAGGCGGAGAAAACCGTCGGCGCGGAATTCGAGAAAGTTGTCCTTGCCAACGGCGTGAAGCTGGACAGATCGATTGCCGGAACGGACGGAAAAGAAATGTTCAGGGTCTATAAATTTTCCCTCTGATCACGGACCGTCCGGTTTTCATAGACTGATTCAGTCTTTGAGATCATTTTCCCGATCTCGAAATTTTCGATAAGGGATTTTCTGGCCGATCTTCCAAGTTCTTCCGCAATCTGCGGATTAGCCAGAAGGCCGGAGACGGCCTGTGCCAGTTGAGCCGGGTTTTCCCGGGAGACCATCATTCCGTTCCGGTGGTTTTTGATCATTTCCGGGATGCCGCCTGTTTCCGTAACGACAATCGGCAGTCCAGCCGCCATGGCCTCAAGGAGGATATAAGGAAGACCTTCTTTGATCGAAGACATCGCAAAGACGTCAAATGCTTTCAGATATTTGGAATCTTCTCCCGATGGATTTATAAGAAAGAATCTGTTTTGTAATTTAAAATTTAAAATTTGATCTTTAAGTTTTTCTCTTTCTGATCCTTCTCCGATGAGGAAAAATTTCGCATCCGGTATATTTGATGCCGCCGTTATGAGAGTTTCATAATTCTTTTCTTTGACCAGCCGGCCGATGGAACCTATCCAGAAGGATTTCATCGCCGATTCCGGTATTTCAATTTCTGATTTTTCCAGCAGTTCCTTCCGCGCTTCTTTTTTTCCGAGGAATTCCGGATTCGGATCGATTCCGTTATGGATCATGTGGAGTTTTCCTCTTGGTTTGATTCCGTATTGGGATGCAAGTTGGTAATCATATTCGGATACGCAGATTATCTCATCTTGGAAATAAGCAGACAGCTTATGGAGGGCGATATAAAAGAACCTTAAAGCGGAATTCAGACGGTTGGTCGGATTGAATACCCAGCCATGCGCCGTGAAAATCACTTTCAGCGGCCTGCTTCGGGCTTCCGCTCGGCCGCCGAAAATTCTGCATATTCCCGCCGCAACCGACCCGAGCACGCCGGCCTTCGAGCTGTTCAGATGGATTATATCCGGACGTTCGTTTCGGAGAATTTTCGTGAGTTCATATAAAGCCAGCCAGTCATTGAAAAAAAGAAACCAAGGGCTGACTTTATTCGAGAGCCAGCGGAGATCTTTCCCGCCATAGAGTATTTTCGTCTCAAACCGATTTTCGTCCAGGTTCGATGCGAGATCGGATACGTATTTCTGCGCTCCGCCGATATCCGCCTTCGTTATTATGTATAAGACCCTGATTTTTTCCATTTTTTTGATTAACTTCCCCGCTCTTACCCGTGTTATATATATAAGCTAAAATTACTGTATCAGGCAGCCCGCTGTCATGAATATATAACTTCAATGAGTCCTAAAAGGTCTAACATAGCTGTATTCTCGTTCGCTTATGAGCCGTTCGTCGGCGGGGCGGAAATAGCCATAAGGGAGATAATCAGGCAGGTTCCGGTTTTCAATTTTACGGTTCTTACGGCCAGATTCGACGGGCGGAGTCTCGCGTTTGAAAAAAAGGATAATATCGAAATCCACCGTCTCGGCCGGGGAACCGGACGCCGTTACGGTATAATTTTCAAAAAAATCGCATATATTTTCAGGGCCTGGCAGAGCGCGGAGCGGCTTCATGCGCAGAAAAGATTCGACTTGATCTGGGTTGTCATGGCTTCTTACGGCGGAATTGCCGCGCTGATTTTCAAAATGAATCATCCGGGAGTCCCTATGCTGCTGACCATTCAGGAAGGGGATTCCGATCGTCATCTGAAATACGGAAAATTCGGCCTCGTCGGAATATTCGGAAAGCTTATGTTTCATTTCGCTGATTATATTCAGGTGATAAGCGGATATCTGCGTGATTTTTCCTTGATGCGCGGAGCCGGCGCTCCTATCGAGATAGTTCCGAACGGGGTGGATATCAGGCTTTTTTCCATGGCTTATCGTCCTGATGAGATAAGGGCTCTGCGCGGATATCTCGGGATAAAGGATGAATATGTCGCCGTGACCACTTCCCGGCTTGTCGGGAAAAACGGAGTCGACATCCTTATCCGCGCCGTGGCGAAATTCAAGGAGCGGCGTCCGAATATGAAGTGCCTGGTCATCGGAGACGGACCGGATTTGAAAAAACTCAAAGCTCTTTGCAGGAAGTTGAATGTCGACGGCAACGTGCTGTTCCTGGGGCATATCGCCCAGAACGATCTTCCGCTATATTTTGCGATTTCAGATATGTTCATACGTCCATCCAGGTCAGAAGGCCTTGGAAGCTCGTTTTTGGAGGCAATGGCCGCCGGGATTCCGATAATCGGTACGCCGGTCGGCGGAATCGTTGATTTTCTGAAGGACGGCGAGACCGGTTATATTGCCGAACCGGAAAATCCGGATAGCGTGGCTTATAATATGAATGAAATTCTTGATGATCCGAAAAGGACGGAAAGAATAACCAGGAATGCGGAAGATCTTGTCCGCAGGAATTACTCCTGGGAAATCGTCGGAAAAATGATGCGTAACATTTTCGATAAGCTGATAAATACCTGATATGAAAATAATAATGGCAACTGGAATTTTCCCGCCGCAAATCGGGGGACCCGCTCTCTACTGCGGAAAACTGGCCAATCATTTTTCGGAGACCGGATCCGATGTCCGTGTCCTCACCTACGGAAAGGTGTTTTTGAAGCCTGCCAGATACTCGATTTCATGGGTGTCCAGGATATGGCCTTACGGCTTGAGACAGTTCATATATTTTATGAGGTTGTTGATGATCGTGCGGAAGTGCGATGTCATCTTCGCTTTCGATACGCTAGGAGCCGGATTGCCGGCTGTGCTGGCCGGCAGATTATCCGGCAGAAAGGTGGTCATAAGGATAGGCGGAGATTTTCTTTGGGAGAAATATTCGGAGTCCGGCCGACCACCTGTTTCTTTAAGGGAATTTTACGCGGCGAAAGGATACGAAAATTATCCTGTCCTCTTCCGATTGGTGAAATTCGTCCTGCGGAGCGCCGATCCGGTAATTTTCACCACTGAATTTCAAAGAGATATTTTTGTCCGGAATTATGGGCTCGACGCCGGTCGGACGACCGTGCTCGGGAATATTCATGAGAAGGAGTCGGATGAAGTTTTCAGCCCTTCCGGCGAAAAGAAGGTTGTCCTTTGGGCTGGGAGATTCCTGAAGCTTAAAAATCTTCCGTTTCTTCTGAATGTCTTCAGGAGATTGTCCGCTGAAGACCCGCGATTGGTCCTAAAGATGGCCGGCGAGGGACCGGAGTCCGGCAATTTGAAAGCCGAAGCGCGTAATATGGATCTTGGCGGGAAAGTTTTTTTCCCCGGAGCGTTGAATGAAGATTCGCTGTCAGAAGAAATCAAGAAATCCTATATGTGCGTATTGCCTTCCCTTAGTGAAATTAGTCCGAATTTCGCCCTTAAATGCCTAAGTTTCAATAAGCCGGTCGTCATCACACAGGAGACCGGAATAAAAAGGGAGTTTCCGGGGCTGATGTATGCCGATCCTAAAAACGAGGAAAGTTTCTATCTGGCCATGCTAAGATTGCTTGATGAAAATTCGTATGACAATTATCAGCGACATATCGCCGAAATCCGGATCAGTGGTGATTGGGAAGGATTGTCCCGGGAATATCTGAAGATTTTGGAACGGAACATATGAAGCTGCTGGTCATCGGGTCGGACAGGAATATCTTCAAAAAAGATTCCGACGCGCAAAAAAGAATTAGAGACTACGGGAAACTTTTCGAGGAGCTTCGGATCATTGTTTTCGCCGATGCGAAACTCAGACTTTCCAATCTGAAAATATCGGAAAATTTATTTGTTCATCCGACCAATCACCGGTTCAGACTTCTGTATCTTTGGAATATATTCCGGATAATCAGGGATTTTCGAGGTGATTTTGTCGTTTCTTGCCAGGATCCTTTCGAATCCGGACTTGCGGCCTGGCTGGTCAGCCGGCGGTTGGGATCGCGTTTCCATATCCAGATCCATACGGATATTTTCAGTCCGCATTTCGCATCCGGGTCGTTGATGGGCTGGTTGAGGATTTTTCTGGCGAAATTCCTCCTGCTCCGGGCGGATAAAATCCGCGTAGTTTCCCGACGAATCTTTGATTCGTTGAAGTCAGATGTCAAATATCAGATGTCGAATGTTTCGGTGCTTCCGGTTTTTGTGGATATCAAAAAAATCCGGGATTGGAAGATCAGGACGGATCTTCACAGCAGATATCCCAGTCACGATTTCATCATGCTTATGGCTTCCCGCTTGACCAAAGAAAAAAATATAGAAATGGCAATCGAAGCATTTGCCGGAGCTTTACGATCTATGCATGATTCCAACCCCGTTCTTCCGAAGAATCCTTTATTGCTGATTGTCGGTGGCGGATCAGAGGAGTTGAGTCTGAAATCACTGGCTACTGGATACAAGCTACTAGATACTAATATCGTATTCGAGCCCTGGTCCGACGACTTGTTTTCTTATTATAAGACTGCGGATCTGTTCCTTCTCACTTCGAATTATGAAGGTTACGGCCGGACGGTCGTTGAGGCGATGGCTTCAGGATTGCCTGTGGTTATGACCGACGTAGGCCTTGCCGGCGATATTCTGATAGATGATCTGGATGGATTTGTCGTTCCCGTAGGCGAACCTGCCATTTTATCGGAAATTGTTGTAAGATTGATGGGTGATCCGGAAAAGTTAGCCGATATCCGCAGGCAGGCGCAGAACGCTTTGCGGGATTTTCCGGAAAAGAAAGAATATCTGGATTTGTATAAAAAATCCTTCTGAATAATGAAAATAATAACGATTATTCCGACATATAATGAATCCAAGTCAATCGGAGGATTGATTGACGCCCTTGAGGCCGAATTCGGTCTTATCAATGGCCATCAGATGGAAATCCTCATAGTTGACGGCAATTCAACTGACGGCACCGCGGAAATCATCAGGAAAAAATCCGACGAATTCGGCAACGTGAATCTGTATTCGGAAAAGGAAAAGCGCGGACTCGGCATGGCTTATATCGACGGGATGAAATATGCGGTTGAAAAGCTGGGAGCGGGGGCTTTTATCGAGTTTGATGGGGATTTCCAGCATGATCCGAGAGACATAAAACGCCTCGTCGCCGAATTTGATGAAGGATATGACTACGTGATAGGTTCGCGGTATGTGGAGGGAGGGAAGATTCCCGTCCGCTGGGGTTGGCATAGGAAGCTGTTGAGCCGGTTCGGAAGTCTGTTCGCGAAGATAATTCTCATGCTTCCGACAAATGACAATACTTCCGGTCTCAAACTTACCAGAGTTTCCGGATTTTATGACAGATTGCCGCTGGATGCCGACAGGATACTTTCCCTCCGGCATGCATACAAGATCCATCTTCTGTATGAGATGTTCGTCAATGGAGCCAGGATAAAGGAAGTTCCGATAAAATTCCTGGAGAGGGAAGGCGGGGAGTCGAAAAGCTCCATTGAAGACGTTTTCGAGTCCCTTAGAGTTGTTTTATCCATTTTTTATCGGAAATGGTTTATCGGATATTACAGGAAATAATTTTTTATGCGTATGAACGGAGATTTTTTTTCAGATAAAAAGAATTTTGTTCCAACCGTTATTTTTCTGGCGGCGATTTTACTTTCGCTGTCATACTCTTTTTATTTCAGGATTCAGCCTTCCGTGGACGCGCGGGCATACGACTCCATCGCCTGGAATCTTGCATCCGGAAACGGCTATAGAGAGTCTTCGGATGTGCCGATCCTTGAAGACAATTCAATACTTAGGGTCGGGCCGGGGTTCGAGGCGTTTCTGGCGGCAATTTTCTTCGTTTTCGGACATAATTACGCAGCTGTATGGGTCGCTCATGCGATTCTGCATGCGGCCACTGCAGCTCTGGTTTATCTCTCCGCAGTGATGATTTTCCAATCGAGCGACAATAAGGAAAAAATCGGCCTGTTATCAGCATCGATTATAGCGTTCTCACCGGATCTCATAACGATGTCCGGAATGCTTATGAGTGAAACTCTCGGAGTTTTTCTGGTTGCGCTCGCGATTTTCCTGTTTTTCCGGTCTGTCGACGGGGAAGACATTTCGATTCCGGGAATTTTCCTAGCAGGGATTTCTTTCGGCGCCGCCGCCCTTGTGCGGACTCCGTCGATGCTTCTGTTCCTGCCCGCCGCCGGATATCTGATTTCCCGGGACAGAATGAGGCATCTGGCGGTTTTTTTCGCCGCTTCAGCGCTTATTTTTTCCCCATGGATCATAAGGAATTTCATTATTTACCGGACATTCATACCTACAAACTTGGCGTATGGCATTGATCTCGCGGCAGGCAACCATCCGGGCGCAAGCGGAGAGCTTGAACCGCACGCGCGGAATGACGAGGCGATCGCGCAGTATGGAAAAATATCCGGAACCCGGCTGCTTGCAAAGGAGGCGGTCATTTTCATATTCCGGAACCCCGCCGAATTCATGAGGATAACCCTGAACAGGATTTCGATATATTTCAGTTTTGCCAGGCCTACGGCTTTTTGGTTCCATTTAAACGGGGCGAGCCAGGCGGCCACCATGGCGCTTTCTTCGCTTTATTCCGCAGTTATTTTTCTTTTCGGATTTTTAGGAATATGGTTGTGCCGGAATAAGCCGTCCGGATACGGAGACAGGGCGTCGTGGCTTTTTTACATGGCACTGATGATGCCTCTGGCGGTTATTTTCATAATCGTCGAGACGCGTTACCGCTTTCTGGTCTATCCAATGATGGCTGTTTTCGCCGGTCTCGGAGCGCAGGCATCATTCAGCAGGATGATTCCGATGCGGGTGCTGATTCCGATTTCTTCCGTGCTCATTTTAAATACCGCCTTTGACGTGCTGATGAATATCGGACGGATATCCGAGCGTATCGGTCTTTTGCGGTTTTAATCGGAGATTCTGTAAAGGGAGAGAGGAGGGCCGAATCCTTCCATGTTGAAGAGTTTCAGAGGATTTCCCGCAATCTGCGTCATGGAAATCGAATATCCGGGATTATCCGATCCGAATTTCCGCATAAGCTTTCCGGTTCCGGCGAATTCCTGCATCAGGGAGAAATCCCTTCTTCCCCATACGAAGTCCTCATCGCTTATAAGCAGATACCGGTAACCGTTTTTCACGGAGTATTCAGATATGTTTTCGAAAAATTCCAAGTTATCAATCGAATACAGGTTAAGGGCGTGGAATGAAGGAGATCCTCGGAGTTCGGGAGGCAGCTTCATTTCCGCTTCATCTACCTTACGCAGAGATCCGCTGTCTACCGCTCTTTGTTCTTCTATGGCGCCGGCATCGGCGGAAAGGCGGGTGAGGCGAGCGTAAACAAGGATCTTTTCATGCGCCGGGATGTTTTCCTCAATCCATGTTCTCGCGATTACGCGGGAGTCGTTATTCAGGATAAGACGGCCGAGCTGCATTGAAAAAATTAAGGGTATTGCAAGGATCAGATAGATTTTCCTGTCTCTTAAGAGCTCTGATGATTTATCCAGTCCGTATGCCGCAAGAATCGCGATAAGCGGCAGGATTCCGGCAGTGAAACGATGTTCATACCGGAATGCGGCATAGAACAACGCGCTGTAGCCGTATATGAATGCGGACAAGGTCAGGAGAAGGTTTCTGCGGGCGAAGAAGAGCGACGTCAATCCGATAACTGCGAAAACAGCCATGACCGGCTCGGAAACAGCGATCGGTTTCAGGAAAAGAAACGGACTTGCCAGGATTCCGGCGGCTGTCTTAGAAGCGCCCGTGGTGACATCTCCGCTGAATCCGAGACTCTGTGGATAGATAAGAAGCGGTATTGCGGCCAGGACGGAGAATAACGCGGCGCAGGCGGCGATTTTTCCGGCCGGGATAGGATTTTCTTCGACAAAAAAATACCATAATGCGATCAGCGCCAGATATGCGGCTATTATCGTGCTGAATCCCGTTCCGATTCCGGCCGCGGCGCTTGCGTACAGGTATTTTTTACCGTTTCCGTATCCGGGGTTGGTGAGTATATAAAATATCAGCAGTCCGAAGAAGGAAACTATGAGCCAGTGTCTGGAAGTGATTGACAGCAGTATATGCAGCAAGCTGGTTGAAAGGAAAACAGCCGAAAGCATTCCCGTGCGGCTGTCAGCGAAGATATTTTTCCCTGTCCTGTATATCAGGAATATCGATGCGAGCGATATGGCTGTCATCATCAGCCGGGCCGCGATGAAAAATTGCGACAAATCGCTTACGATCAGCGGTATGAGTAGATCGCCGATTCCGTGGTTGATTATATATTGAATGCCGAGCAGGACGGCGAAAGGAACCAGATAAAGATAGGAGATATAAGGAGGATAATAAAGTATGTTTTCGAATTCCGGACCATGGAGACCGGGGATAACGGTATGGAGTTGAAGCATCTTTATGGCCGCTAGAATGAACGGCTGTTCGTCGTCAATCAGCCAAAGCGGAAGCCCGTATGAAATCCCGACGGCTCTTACTGCGATGGCGAAAAACAGGATGGCAACCAGGACTTTCCCATAAAAATCGAGGCCGGAAAATTTGTCGGTGATTCTCATAATGTCATTGTAATATAACTTATTTTTTTGATATAATCTATGAATGAACAAGCTTTCCGTAATCATTCCTGCGTACAATGAAAAAAATACGATCGAGGAGATAATCCGTCAGATCAAAGCCGTCGATCTCGGAAAATTGAAGAAGGAGATAATCGTGGTGGACGACGGATCCAAAGACGGCACCAGGGAGATTCTCAAGAATATACCGGACATCAGATATTTTTTCCATGATAAGAATACCGGCAAAGGAGGGGCGGTCAGGACCGGTTTTCAGAAGGCAACAGGAGACATAGTCATAATCCAGGATGCGGATCTGGAATATGATCCGTCCGAATATCCGGAATTGCTGGCCCCGATTATCAACGGCCGTGCCGATGTAGTTTTCGGTTCCCGTTTCATCGGTAGCAAGCCGCATCGGGTTCTTTACATCATCCATTATTCGGCCAATAAATTCCTGACATTGCTTTCCAACCTGCTTTCCGGACTGAATCTTACCGATATGGAGGCCTGTTATAAAGTTTTCAGAAAAGAAGTCGTCGACAGCTTCAAGGACGATCTTGTTTCCAAGCGTTTCGGCATCGAGCCCGAAATCGTAGCGAGAGTCTCCAGGGGCAGATGGAGAATCTATGAAGTCGGGATTTCCTATTACGGAAGGACTTATGAGGAAGGCAAAAAGATAAACTGGAAGGACGGAGTTTCCGCAATCTGGCATATTTTCAAATTTAATTTATTAGGTTAATCCGGAACAATGATAAATAATAAAAAGGTCATTGTGGTATTGCCGGCATATAATGCCGCTAAAACCTTGAAAATAACTTTAGACGCGATTCCCAAAGATGTAGTGGACGATATTATTTTAGTTGATGATGCCAGTAAGGATGACACGGTTGAAGTCGCCTCCCAGCTCGGTCTCAAGGTATTCGTTCATCCGAAAAACCGCGGTTACGGAGGCAATCAAAAGACCTGTTACAAAGAGGCTTTGAAATTAGGTGCTGATATCGCTGTCATGGTCCATCCGGATTTTCAATATAATCCTTCTTTCATACCGGAATTGATCATCCCGGTCGCAAAAGGAGAGTGCGACGCCGTAATCGGATCAAGGATGAAAATTCCGCAAAATGCCCTTAAGGGCGGGATGCCTTATTGGAAATTTATCGCCAATATTTTCCTCACTAAATTGGAAAATCTGGTTCTTGGCATGAATTTAAGCGAATATCATTCCGGTTTCCGCGCTTATAGCCGGAGAGCCATGAGCCTGCCCTTGGAACTCAATTCTGATGATTTTGTTTTTGATACTGAAATCCTTGTCCAGCTGAAGATAGCGGGAGCCAAGATAAATGAGATACCGATCACCACGCGTTATTTTCCGGAAGCTTCGATGATCGGATTCTTAAGCAGCGCGAAATACGGATTTGAGATATTATTCGTATTGTTCAGGTACTTGCTTTTTATGTTGGGAATAATGAATTATGAGCAATTCCGAAAAGTTCAACGTTTTTCTTAAAAAAGGATTGGTATATACGCTTTTTGCTCTGATCTTATTGACGACCTTTTTTTATTCATTGAAGAATCTTACAGTAAAGCCGAGATTCTGGGTGGATGAAGGCGTGACGATTGAGCTGGCGCGGAATTTTACAGAATATGGAGTGTTGGATATCCAGGTCGCTCCCGGCAGATTCTCGGGTTTCGGCCATATGTTGCAATCTTCAGGATATCCGCTTACGACCTTACTTTCCGGTGTTTTCAGGATATTCGGATATTCTGTCGCTGTAGAGAGGGTGGTGATGCTTCTGGTTATGTTGTCGGCTTTATCTGCAATCTTTTTATTTTGCAGGAGTCTGTTCGGAGAAGATAAAGCTTTATTATCGGTTATTTTGGTAGCGACATTCGCGTCATTTCATGGCAGTGGAAGGACGGCAGTAGGTGAAATCCCCGGTTTTATTTTTTTATTGACAAGTTTGTATTTGGGAATTTTAAAGGATTTCAATTTCTTATCCGGTATTTTTCTGGGATTGGCCATGGTCACAAAGCCATCGGTATTTTTACTTGCTGGCCCCGCATTCCTTATCTCTGTCTTACTGGATAAAAACCGGAACAGGGTCAGGAAGATAGTTGCCGGTGGAACTGGAATTTTACCGCCGATTTTAATGTGGATTTTTTTAGCAGTTGGGAGTCCGTTTTCTGCGAATATATGGTCTGATATTTTAAATTTTTACCGGAATCCGTATGCTTCTGCGGACATGCAAGGCAATATCATAGCCAATTTATACGGACTACTTGATTCCAGTACGATGCTTTATTTAGGAGTTCTGTATTTTCTAGTCATTCTTTGCAGATATTTTTCTTATAATCCGTCCATCAAATCGGTTTGTAATTTCATAATTGCATACGGCGTATTTGCCTTTGCATACTATCTTCGCAGTCCCGGCTGGTTAAGGTACTTGCTGATCGCAGAACTTATGGCATTACTGGTTCTTCCGGAGAGTCTAGATTTGATATTCTCGAGATTATTTAGGCGTATTAATTTAAATAATCAGATTTCTCGGAGGGTATGCATGTTTATTGTCTGTATTCTGGCAATGGCGCAGACTTTCCAGTTTTTATTTTTTTCCAATATCTACGCATCCGATTCGATAATTAAAGCGGCGGATTTTGTAAACCGGGAATTTCCAGGGAAATCAGTCGGAGTCCTGAATTCCATCGGTTTGGCATCCCTGATAGATTCCAAGGACAGATATCTCCACGCTTATTTGACGGGATTGCCGCCGATAGGCGGAGATTTTATCTCTTCAGGAATCCGTCCGGAAATATTGATATTTTCTCAAGATGGACTCGTAGACGGTATTGTGGCGGAAATCCCTGATTCTTATGAGGTATTTTCCTCTGTTGACGGATATGAAATTCATAGAATACGGAAATGATCAGCATGATTGGATATAAGAATTGCGCCGTTTGCGGTCGCGGTCGTTTGGCAGATTTTTTATACGCGCGCGATTATATTTCCGGAGAAAAATTTACCATATATAAATGTGAAAATTGCGGATCAGGAGCCACTGAAGTTTCTGCAAAGGATTTGGCCGGATATTATAGCGAGGCATATTATGGAAGTCGGAAATCTTTTACGGATGATATAATAAATCACTTTCGGAGAGCTGATATCCTAAGACTGATAAATCCTGGCGATAACCGGACTTTATTAGATGTCGGTTCCGGTAACGGGAAGTTTTTTATGGGAATGCGCCGGTTAGGTTGGGATGCTTCCGGTATTGAAATAGCTCCGATAAATCATTTTGATCCCGATTCAGAAACATTTGTCCTTCGAGGTGATTTTCCGTCCATGGAACTACCCGGAAGATCTTTTGACGTGGTGACGATGTGGCATTCTTTGGAGCATTTCACTGATCCGCTTGGGTATTTAAAAAAGGCGCATGACGTGCTTCGATCGGGCGGATATGTGGTTTTGGAAATCCCTAATTTTCTTTCCTGGCAATCACGGTTATTTTCGGATAATTGGTTTCATTTGGATGTGCCGCGCCATACATTTCATTTTTCTCCGGCCGGCTTAGTCGACATGATGACGGTGGTCGGATTTACCGACATATCTGTTTTCGGAGGGAGCTACATTTACGGATTTTTTGGTTGGCTTCAAAGTGCGCTGAATCTGATTTCGACGAGGAAGAATCTTCTGTTTGGTGTAATGAATAAAAAGATATCCGCAAGGGAATTATTTTTCGAACACCCCTTAGATTCTATGACAGGTATCTTTTTTATGCCGGTTATTTTTCCATTTGCCTGCACGATGTTCTTGCTTGAAATGCTGGCCGGAAGCAGCGGAGTAATTTTGATTTTTGCCAGGAAAAATCATTGAAACCCATAAATTGATTTTTTTGTTCTATATATGCGGATCAATCGCATGAAATTATTAATACTCGCCCAAAAAGTCGATTCAGCTGATCCGATACTCGGGTTTTTCCACCGCTGGCTTTCGGAGCTTTCGGCTCATTATGAGTCGATTATCGTCATCTGCCTCGGGAGCGGAAGGGTCGATCTGCCCGGGAATATCCGGGTGATTTCTTTGGGAAAGAAGGCGGAAAGCCGCGGAACGCGCGTTAATTTTTTTCTGCGCATATTATATGCGTTTAATTTTTTCCGTCATATAATCAGGGAGATTCCGAATTACGGATCGGTTTTCGTGCATATGAATCAGGAATATGTCATCCTCGGATTTCCGGTCTGGAAGTTGTCCGGTAAAAAGGTGATGCTCTGGCGGAATCATCCGTCCGGGAATATCCTGACGGACATCGCGGTATTATTTTCCGACGAGGTTTTCTGCACTTCCAGATTTTCCTATACCGCAGGTTTCAAAAAAACCAGATTGATGCCGGTGGGCATAGATACGGATTTTTTCAGGAAAAGACCGTCCGTCGGTAAAAATCCCCGATCGATCCTTTATCTCGGCCGGATCTCCAGAATAAAAAACATCGATATCCTCATCGGAGCGCTCAATGAAATCAGGGGCCGCGGAACAGATTTCAGATGCGACATAGTCGGCGGAGTTTATTCCGCGGATGACAGGGATTATCTTGAAGAACTGAAGGCCGCGGTATCGGAATACGGTCTTGAAGGGAGGGTTTCATTCCGAGAGTCGGTTTCAAATGACGATTCCGCCGGTATGTATAATTCGCACGAGATCACCGTTAATTTGAGCCCGGACGGGATGTTTGACAAAGTCATCTTCGAAGCGATGTCATGCGAATCACTGGTCCTTACATCAAACAGAAATCTGTCCGGGGAGATCGGCGGGGAATTCCTGTTCAGGTACAGGGATAAAAAAGATTTAAGCCGAAAAATCAGGTCCGCTTTGGATATGCCTTCCCCGGTTAAGCAGGAATCCGGAAGGAATTTCAGGGATTATGTAATCGCGAGGCATGGCTTGAAGGCGCTTGCCGGAGAAATAAGGAAATACAGTTGAATCATATGGAATTCATTTACCTTACTTCAAAAAAATATCCGAGCCGGACGGCTGATCATTTTTTCGTCAAAGAGATGGCGAATGCATTTGGAAATCTGCTCGGAGATAAGTTCTCTCTGGTGCTTGCCAATGATTCAACGGATTTTTTCCGTGATATAAAAGTCATCAATATGGGACTGACGATGGAACGGGGACGTACGCTGTATTATTTTTTCTGGACCCTGTTTTTTATCTTAAGAGCCGATGATCGCGCTTCCGGAAAGCTATTTTTTTCGAATGACTCGAATCTTCTATGTAATCTGGTTATTTTGCGGAAAATTTTCAGATTCAGATACCGGATATGCTCGGAGTGGCACATGCTTTATGATGATTGGCGGGATGCTTTCATCGTGAAAAACAGCGACTTTGTCGTCGCGACATCCGGACGGCTGATGGATGGCATCGTTGGAAGAGCCGGCGTACCGTTCGCAAAGGATAAATTCCTGGTTGTTTACGGCGGCGCGGATCTGAAGAAGTATTCCGGGTTTGAAAGCCGTAATCTGAAGAAAGACCTGGGCCTGCCGGAGAAAAAAATTCTTGTCGCCTATGTCGGTCTGTTTCGGACACTCGGAGTCAGGAAAAGCATAGATGTCATGATAAACGCCCTTGCAAATCTTCCTGAAGATGTGAACATGCTTTTTGTCGGCGGGAAGAAAGAGGAGGCGGCGGAATATCTGGATAAAATAACCGACAAAAAATTGATCAATCGGTGTATTTTCATAGAAAAACAGGATCCGGGCAGGGTTCCGTTGTATCAGAAGGCGGCGGATATCCTTGTGATACCGAATCCGGACAAATATCCTTTCAATGATTACTGCATCCCGATGAAAATCTATGAGTATCTGGCAAGCGGAAAGCCGATAATCTATTCAAACCTAGCTTTGCTCGGCGAAGTTCTGCATGATTGCGGATACAGTTTCATTCCGGATGATCCGAATGACCTTGCAGTGAAAATTTCAGAAGTCCTGAACGGCCGGTCAGATTCGATCCGCAGAAAATCAGATCTCTGTCTGGAAAAAGCGGAGAAATATTCCTGGAGAAACAGGGCGTCCACTATTTTGGATTTCCTGAAAATCGGGCGATAGGATTTCTTCATCATCTCCGCATTGTTCCGCTTCCGGGGTATATGTTAAATTTAATATAATTAAAGCATCGAAGGGTCCGGCATATTAATATGGATGGAAATAAAAAGAATGCGGTGATCGGCCTGACAAAGGGATATGATTTTGAAATCCTACGGCCTTTCGTGGAGACTTTGCGGAATACCGGGTATTCAGGGGATATTGTTTTTTTTCATTCAGATACGGATGGAAAAACCCTTGAACGCCTAAAGGATTTCCGGGTGGAACTGATCCCTTTCCGCGTGGAATTTCCTTATTCGGAGCTGCCAATTCCGGATCATCTTAAGAATAATGATCGCGTCAAGAATCTGGGTATTTACTGTCTTCGCTACCTGCTGGCATACATGCATCTCAAGAAAAATTACGGGAAATACGGAAATGTCATGCTTAGCGACACCAGAGATGTCATATTTCAGAAAGATCCGTTTGATTTCTATGGCGGAGATCTGAATTATTTTCTGGAAAGGGAGGGAGTTTCGATTGCCGAATCTCCGGTCAATGCCGAGTGGCTCGCAAAAGGTTTCGGTCAGGAAGCGCTTTCCAAATTGGGAAGAAATCCGATCATCTGTTCAGGAGTCACCATCGGATCATCCAGCGGGATACTCGGATATCTCGAGTCTTTCCTGGATGTGATCGTATCTAAAGATGTTCCGGCTCATATGCGCGGAATGGATCAGGGGATCCACAATTATCTGATTCACGAGAAGATCGTTCCCGGGGAAATGCATAAGAATTCAGATGGTCCGGTTTTGACCCTAGGGTTGGAAGACGATATCATGTTCAGGAACGGATACATATACAATGCTTCCGGGAATACCCCGAATGTCGTCCATCAATATGACAGGCATTGGCGGATAGCCAGGCATTTCTGGAGCTGGCGGCTGATTTTCCGGGATTACCTTTCTTTATGGAAAGCGAGATTTAGGAGGATTTTCGGAATAACCAAAAAAAATAAACATGGCTAAAAGACAGAAACAGGTGGGCAAGGACGTTTACGAAAAAGGGAAATACGAGCATTCCGGAAGGTGGGCGAGTTACTATTACCAGATAAAGAATACCATAAGAACCGACCCTCGGAATATTTTGGAGATCGGACCGGGCAGCGGAGTCACCTCCTGGTTTTTGAAATCGCAGGGATTCAGTGTTACCACCACCGACATAGCTGAAGATCTCAAGCCGGATATTGTCGCGGATATAACCGAAATGCCTTTCATGGACAATGAATTCGATACCGTGGTCTGTTGCGAAGTTCTCGAGCATCTGCCGTTTGAAGAAAGTAAAAAGGCGCTCCGTGAGATAAGGAGGGTTGCGAGAAATTATGCAGTCATTTCAATTCCGGATCATAGAAGGGTTCTTTTTTCCATTTCCTTCAAGTTGCCTTTTTTTGAGGAGAGATATTTTATCATCAGGATCCCGAGTTTTAAAATCCATAAATTCAATGGCTTGCATTATTGGGAGATAGGGCATGTGGGATACCCGCTTTCAAAAATCCGGACAACTTTGAGGAGCGCCGGTTTTTTCATCGAAAAGGACTTCACCATTCCCGAGAATCCCATGGTGCATTTCTTCATTTTGAAGAAATAATTTAAGGATAAAGTCCGTTGAATTTTCCGGTGATTGTGAAATTGTCATTTAGTTCCGCCGGATTTATTTTTTTACCAGTTATTCCGGAAAGGCCAAGCGCCATGAGGATTTTCTGTTCAGACAGCATGGATTTCGTCGTGAGCGAGGTCGGTTTCCGGAGATTTATGGAGTCGCGCAATTCAGCCATTGCGCCACATCGTCCGCTTGGTCCTTTCTTTATCCGTATACTCCGCATTTTCCAGGAGCCGTATTTCGATTTCAGCCATTTCCCTCCGATCTGGATGAGGATTTCCCCCTTTTCGCATTTCAGGGATATGTAATCGCCTCCATTATCCGTCAATTCTCCGATTATGCCATTTTTGAATTTCAAAATCGCGTGATCCAAAATCGGATCCATGTCTATTCTGTTCCTGCTTACGTCCTTTTTATCATATTTGAACGAGGACTTCACATATTCTGATTCCGCGCCGTCAGTGAAAAAATCCAGCAGATCCACCGTATGGGGATGACTCCACATCAGTTGGGATTTGCCGATATCCACTGTTATTTTTCTCAATTTTCCGAATTTCCCTCCGCCCAACATTTCTTTGGCTTGTCGGTAAATAGGCATATACCGCCGTACTGCGCCGTAAGATACGGCTATGCCGTTTTTTTCGATCGCATCCAGGCATTTTATCGCAATGTTCAGATTCGGAGCCAGCGGTTTTTCAATATGCAATCCTTTGACGCCATGATTTGCGGAAAAAGTAATTATCTTATCCCTGCCGGCCATTCTGGTCGCAATTGCAATGATATCCGGCGCTTGTTCCCGTATCATTTTTTTGAAATCAGAATAAATATTTTTGACATCGTGGAGCTTCCCGGCTTTTTCGGCTGATTTCAAATTTGCATCGCAAACAGCCGTCAGCTTCATTCCCGGCACGGCGCGGATGGCGGCGCAGTGGTTGGTCGGAAAATAACTCGCAGGCAGATCGTCGCCTGGTTGATGGACGGTGAACGCGCCTATTCTTCCGCAGCCGATTACTGCGGTTTTCAGGATTTTTCTCTTCATGCCGGCCATTTCAATAGGTAGGTTATCGATTTTCCGTCTCTCGCTAATAATTTTTCATAAGCGGACTCTATTTTTTCATAGCTGAAAATTCCGGAAATGAGATTTTCAGGATGCAGCTTCCTTCTTTTCATCAACTCAAGGATTTTTCCGCAATTTTTTTTGTTTATTTTCCCGGAGTTTTCCACGCCGTAATCCCAGCCAATCGGAATGATGGCGATTTTTTTGTCATAAAAATATTTCGGCTCGAGCGGATTGAAATCCGGAGCACCGGAATTTCTGCCCGGAAAGCCGATGACGGATATCGCGCCATATGGTTTCGCCAGGCGGAGCGCCAATCGCCAGTCTACCCAGGAATCGGACGTTAGGACGACGATATCGGCGAGCTTTTCAATTTTCCCGATTTTATTTTTAAGGAAAACTTTCTCTGCTCCCAGTTTTTTCGCGAGTTTCAATTTATTCCGGCTGTCGGATAGCGCATAGGTTTCATATCCGGAAATCGCCGCTTGCTCAACAACTCCCAGTCCGATTACTCCTAATCCGATTACGGCGATGGACGGATTTTTTTTATCTTTGGCGGGAAGTAGGGAGCTTAAACCGAGATTGTACAAATAAGCCAGCGCGGCTTTTCCCGGATCCAATTGCTTCGGTATTTTCGCGAAAATGTCAGTTTCCTTTATTTTAAATAAGCTCCGGTGGGATTCTCCGCTTAAGATCAGATCGCCCGGGCGGAATTTTTTGACTTTGGCGCCGACATTCAGAGCCACGGCGGCATTGCAGTATCCGACCAGCCGGGGATAGGCCTTGCCAGGCCTCAACGCCGGCTTTCCGGAATAAGCCGCGGTTTCCGTGCCGGACGATATCGCGGAATAAAGGGTTTTAGCGGCTATTTCATCGGACTTAAGCCGGCTCGCATCCATTTCAATTTTTGCGAATTTTATCTTTCCCGGTTTTGTGAGGACTATCAGTCTCCCTTTTATTTTCATTCCTTTAATTTTTCAGATTAAGTTTATGCGCCAGGGAAGCCACAAATTTATGGAATTCCGGTTGTTTCACCATGGCTTCCAATTGATTTCCATCTCCGCTTCCCCAGGCATTGGAAAGATCAAGCGCAGTCGTGTCTTCGAAAAGCGCGGAAAGGAAATCAACCATTTCTTTTTCGTCATATTGGAAATTTTCCAATTGTTTTTTCACAAGATTCGGCAGTTCTTCGATGGGTCCGCATTTTTTCACGAATGAAAGGCAGTTATAAAATATGTCACCGAAAGTGATGACGGGCTTCTTGAGAAGTGATGCTTCGAACCCCGCAGTTCCGGAAATCGTAACGATCATTTTTGAATTTTTAATCAGGTCCAGCGAGCTCTGTTTGGGATTTATCAGCTTCAAATTAGGAATTTTCTTAAGTTCCCGATAATATTCAGTTGGGCGATATTCGAGCATTGAAGGATGCTCTTTAACGTATATTTTGAAATGTATTGGCAAGGATTTTGCGATTTGCCGGATAAGATTGATCTGGTCGGTGTAAAATGGGGCATAGAGCAGAGTGGTGATTTCCGGCTCAAAGTGCAATGGGAAATAAGCAAAATCCTCTTTCAGGTCCACTGCGTCATAAAGGGCCTGGAGATTCCTTAATCCCCGTATTTTTCTTATAAGCTTATTTCTGAAAAGAAAAAATGGATTTTCTGTCGTCATGTCTTCTTTGCGCGGGTTTTTCGCATATAGGATTACAGATTTTATAGTGAAAGACAAAGATCTCAAAAATTTTAAAGGCAATGAGGCGATTTTTTCCCACCGGCCATTTTCTTTTTCTTCAATTGCAAAGGCGGGAGGCTCCGGATTATCCCGGAATCTTTTCAAAAATCTTTCCGCCTCTTTGCGGTTCGGGCTTTCGTAATTTCGTTTCCGGATGTCAGTAAATATATTTTCCATTCCGGATAATGTCTTATAATCGTCGCTGAAAGTTATACGATTGCCGATTTTTGCATTTTCAGCAGTATAAAATTTAATTCCTTCTTTTTTTGCGACATAATAAAGAATCATTGCGCCGATTGAACCGACATTTACACCGATTATGAAATCGGGCCTTTCTTTTTTAAGAAATTTTATTATTTCCCGGAATTTGATTTGCAGGATTTTAAGCATTTCTTCATGGGTATATGGCGGAGCAGGGGAGATGGAATATTCTTTTCTTGGGATATCCATCATGAGAGTTCTGTCTATGGCTATAAACGGCCAAAGATTTGGGAAGCCATATTCGGATTCAATCCTTTTTAGGTATTCGATGTCTAGCTTTTCGTTTTTAGATCGGTTACGCAGGTCCTCATCCATCAGAAGGTCTGTATAAACTATGTCTTTTCTGGATTTTGCAAAATACTCCGCATTCCTGGCAATCACATAACCGCAGAACTCATTTACTTCATATTTATTTTTAAGTTCCAACGCGATTGCATGCCCGATTGGGGCGAAGCGCCTTTGTAGAACTATGCAACCTTTCATAGTTTTTTGATTATTTACGATGTTCTAAATGTTATCCGTGTTTTGTGAATTTTCAGTTAATCCCTTAAAGCATACTCCCTAATAATTTGATTGGCATCGCCTATTTTTTATGTAATAATATAACCTATAAATTTATAAATAAGTTTCAAATCAGTATCATTTTATGTCCCCAAAATACCGCGTTTTGACTGAAGGTGAGATATCATTATTAGCGCGCCTTCTTTCAAGAGTTCGTTGGCCATTGCCATATCCGGTTTTTGTGGCTATGTGCAAGGCGGTTCCGATGATCGCCATCGATCTTGCTGTCATAAAGGATGACCGAAATATATTGCTTACCTATCGAAAAGATGAATTTTATGATAATTGGCATATCCCAGGAATGATTTTGCGCAACAATGACAATGTGATTTCTAGATTAAAACTTGTCGCTAAGGAAGAGCTTGGCATCAAGATAGCCAAAATAAATTTTGTCGGTTATTACGAGTATCGGGATATAAGGGAATACGGCATCAGTCTTTTATTTTCCGCGAGACCAGCAAGTCTTCCGATTGACGGGAAATATTTCAATATCGATAAGTTACCAAGGAAATTTTTGAAAACGCAGATTCCGGAAATAAGATTGCTGAAAAAGTTTTATAGAAATTCAAAATAATTATATTTCTTCAAAATACGTCCTATGGACGCTCCGGAAATTATTCGGCATATTCGCCGAGGAATTGCTCGAATTTTCTTTTGACGTAGGAAGTATCAGGCTTTTTGAGCCCGTGATGGCAACCGATCACAAATCCATTCAGGGTCACATCGTCTGCCACTGGACAGCTCATTTTTCTTGCCCCCCCTCTTATCAGATTTTTGAAAGCCGGCTGCTTTAGCGCATTTCCGGTGAACACCGGTCTTGTCTGTATTCCGTTTTCTTCAAGATATTTTGTTATTTCATGTCTGGAAAAACCCGCACCCGGCTTAATCGTTAAAGGAAATGCAAGCCAATTTGTTTCTGATTTATCTGTTTGTTTCGGCAAAATGAAATATCTATCATATTTTTTGAAAAACGAAAGCATTTCCTTAAAATTTTTCTTGCGTCGTTGCGCGAACTTCGGAAATTTTTTAAGTTGCTCAAGTCCGAAGGCGCCGAACATTTCAGGAACCTGGAAATTATATCCGACCTCACTGAAGATGAATTTGGCATCGTAGACACGACCTTCAATTCTTCCGGAGAATCTTTTATCCAGATTCTCGGACTTTTCGTGAAATCCGAAATTGGTCGATTCTCTTCCCCAGCTCGATATCACCCGGGCTCTCCTGGCCATATTTTTATCATTAAAGCAGGCCATCCCTCCTCCTCCGGCGGCTGTTATGATGTGTGACGCGTAGAAACTTGTGACTGATATGTCCGTATATTGACCGGTCGGTTTTCCGGCGAATTTTGCACCAAGCGTGTCGCAGGAGTCTTCAATTATCCAGAGATCGTATTTGTCGGCTATTTTTTTGAGCTTAATCAGGTCCGGAATATTTCCCATCAAGGACGGAATCATCAGGGCCCTTGTCTTCTTCGTTATCATGGGCTCAATTTTATCCGGATCTATTATGTATGTTCCTGGTTTTACGTCAACAAATACAGGAATCAGCCCTTTTTGGATTATGGGGCTCAACGTTGTTCCGAATGTGAGGATAGGAGTTATTATCTCGGAACCTCTTGGAAGATTAAGGGCTTCCAAGGCGATAAGATTGGCGGAGGATCCCGAATTGACCATAACGCCATATTTCTTTCCGAATAGTCGAGATATTTTATTCTCGAATTCCCCAACTAATTCTCCGGCGCCGATCTTTTTAGGATTTTTAAGAACTTTAACGACTGCGTCAATTTCTGATTGGCCATAAACAGCTTCGGCATACAAGACCCTTCTCTTGTTTTCCATTTTCATAATTTGTTGTTAATTTATATGTGAATTATTTTGATTATATTAACAAAAACGTGCGAACCTAGCAAATTTCATACTAGAAGGTTTTTCCACTTGATTTAATCCTATTCGCCCGAATTTTTGTTGCTATGTATGCGGAAATTTTCGGTGCGATCGCTACAAGTAAAAATTTAATATTTTCCGGAAAGCAGTCTATATTTTTATAAAATGCTATCGAGGCGAACTTTCGTATGCTCAATTTATCCTTCCGCCTTTTAATTTCAAGTATGAAATCATCAAGAATGAAGGCCGCGTAGAGTTTTTTATATTTTTTATATTCATTTGGAATATAATTTTTTATTAATTTGGATATCTCCGTGCTATCAAGTATGTCTATGACGAAAATCCCCTGGTAATCCGCCGTCCAATTCGGCTCAGTCTTGCGATGCAGAACGAGGCAGTCCGAAATTATCAGGAATCTCCCAAGAGTGGCAATCCCGATGATTATTGGGGCTTGGAATGCATATGCGTTTTCTTTCCGCACGAATTTTCTCGCATCAATTTCCTTGGATATAAAAATATCCTTTTTAAATACATTTGCTGTTATGAAGTTAGTAAGATAAAGCCAGTTCCTCGCCGAATCAAGAATTTTGGAATCTTTTTTAAAATCTTCAACAAATATATCTTTGTCGATATTTAATCGGTTTTCTGAAACGGTTCGGATATTTTTATTAGCGTCATCGATTGATATTATATTCGATGTGTTGATCAATATGAAATTCGGCTTTTTTTTCTTTATCTTATCGAGTATGCGGGTGATGGCTTTATCGATAATCAGGTCGTCATCTCCGCAAATCAATACATATTCTCCGACTGATTTACTAATTAGAAATTCGACGTTTTTCGAAAAGCCTTTATTTTTTATATGATTGAATCCGCGAAGGAAATCATACGATTTGTTTATATGATTTATGAAATCGGCTGTCTCATCTTTCGACGCGTCATTCGAGATTATCACTTCAACAATATTTTCAAGCTTTGCGGTTTTAATCTGATTGATTAATAATTCGACATTCGTTTTTAGAAAGTTGACCCTGTTATAGGTTGGAATGACGATGCTAAGAATTTTTTTCATTTTCTTATTTTAATTTATTTTCTCGTCCGTTATCTTTTGTGCGAACTTGTTTTCATGCAATAATGTAACTAATGCAAGCGATTTATTGTTTCATTTTTCAATAAAATCAGCTGCCTAAACAAATGATCTATTTCTTAAAATCAATCAATCAGATTTTATCCGGAATAGACGCCATGTTTTTCCGTTATCCAGTCGTACTTACATATCATTCCGTCTCCGACGGCGAGACCCCTATTTCCGTGCGTACGGAGGAATTCCGAAGGCAGATGGATTTTCTGAAATCCAGACGCATAAAAGTTCTGACGTTGCGGGATTTTCTGGATATCGAATCCGGTAAGATCCCATCTGCCGGGAAGTCGGTTCTGATAACCTTTGACGATGCATTTAGAGACGTTTATCGGAACGCCCTGCCTGTTTTACGGAGTCATGGATTTCCGGCGACTATTTTCATAAATGACGGTCTGATCGGGAAAAAGGCGGAATTTTCAACGCGTCCGATCGATAGGGAAAGGGAGATATGCTCGCTTTCCGATTTGCATGCGCTCGAAGCCGGCGGCGTTGCAATCGCAAATCACGGCCATTCGCACAGGCAATTGTCAGAGCTGGCCGAGGCGGATGTCCTTTATGAATACGAGGTAACCTCGAATTTCATAAGGAATAATTTCAAAAATAACGGATTTCCCAATATATTTGTTTTCCCGAAAGGCGCTAAGAATGAAAAGGTGAAGTCTTTTTTACGGAGCAAAGGGGCTCGTATTCCGGATAATCGGATCGACATATATTCCGATACCTCTCTGTTCAAATTTACGCTTAAATTGAGCAATTCCTATCTTTGGTTACGGAGGCGGGTTTTTCTGTTAAAATAAGTCCATGATGTCCATATTCAGAACGCATTGGAGGATTATTCCGGCCGCTTTCGCCGTAGGTTTGTTGATCGTCGCTCCGACAGTTTCCGCAATCCGGCAGATAAACCCTGATTTCAAGGGAATTTATCCGATGTTCAACAATGATGAAGACCAGTATCTTTCGATGACCCGTGAAGCATACGACGGACATTATAATTTCGGCAGTGTTTATCTCAAGGAGCATAAGGGCGCCCCATATCTTCAGCAGCCGCTGGCGGAGATAATCATGGCGGAGATGGCCCGTATTTCCCGTATTTCAATTCCGGCATTGTTCGCGCTTAATGATTTCGTATTGCCGGCCGTCGGCGTTACAGCCCTTTATTTTCTGATATTTGCGGTATCCGGTTCCGGATCCGCGGCTTTGATTTTTTCCTCCGGTTATTACTTCGTGCTGAATTATTGGTTCAATAGACCGGTAAATCCGCAATTCAGCTTCATATTTCTTTTTCTCGGTCTTTTTTTGATTTGGAAGATATTCGGAGAGGGAACGAGGAGCTTGAAGGAATATGTCCGGCTGAATATCCTCCTTGCAATTGATTTTGGAATCGCTTTTTATATCTATCCTTTCGTCTGGTCGTCGATTCTTGTGGTTTATTGCCTGTTTGCCGCGGCGCTCGCTTATCTGCGGACCGAGGGAGTCAGATATTATGCCGGAAATTTCCTGGCGTTCGCCGTTCCGGCCGGACTATTTTCGGCTCCGTATATCCTGAATCTGCAGAGGGCGGCGGCTGATGTCAGTTATCTGGATCAGAATCTGCGTTTCGGCTTTCTTTCCACTCATTGGCCGCACGCGTATTTTAATGTCGCGCTTATGTTCTTGTCATTGGCGGTTCTGTTGATGTCCGGTATCGGTACGGGCAGGCGGGGAGTGTTCGCTTTTGTTCTCGCGTTCAGCGGAATAATCCTCAACTGGCAGAATGTCATTACTGGCAAGGCATTCTCTTTCTCAATGCATTATTATTGGGTCGTGGTCCTGTTCGTATTTATTATTTTTGCGATTTGTTCCGGGTTTTTGAATGTCGCGCATGTTTCCGGCGGAATCAGGCCGCGTCGGATTGCGGCGATTCTCCTGATGACCGCTGTTATGGGAATAATTTCTTATCGGGAGAGAGACAGCATCTCCGGAATCCTGTCGTTTGCGGAGCCCCTGGATATCGGGGAATTCCGCAGAGTTCAGGATTTTTCCGGAGTCTCGGAATGGCTGAATGCGAATTCGGAAAAGGATTCAGTCGTTTATTCGCTCGGCGGTAATTATATCCAGCTCATTCCGATATACACTCATAATAATGATTTCTATAATCCGAATTCCGGACTCTACATGATTTCGGACGACGAACTTGAGAACCGATGGGCGATACAGAATATTTTAAGGAAGAACATCGATGCCGGATATATTAAAGAACACAATGTTGAAATCTGGGCTAATAAATTCATAGAGAAATATCAGAACCAGATTGTCAGAAATAAGCTTTTGGATATTTTAAGCGGCAAACAGTCGGAAGATCCGGAGTTTATTCCGCAGGAATATATCGACAGAGTTTTTTGGAAGATGGATTTTTACAGAAATCTCGGGTTTGAGAAATCTTTGGCGCAGTATGGGGCGGATTATGTCCTTTTGGACAGGGATGATCCGGAATTCGGGTATCTTTCGGATGAATTCAGAACTTCAGATTTTCTTATCTTATCGGTTGAAATTGAAAACCATTTGATTTTTAAAACAGTTAAATAGAATAATGAAGCTGGTCTATGTCTCCAATTCAAAACTTCCGGCGAGTTCCGCGCATGGTCTGCAGATAATGCAGATGTGCGCCGCTTTTTCCGAAAGCGGTTTTGACGTCGAATTGGTTTCCCCGATGCGTTCCGGCAGTCCGGATCAGGATCCGTTCGATTATTACGGAGTGGAAAGAAAGTTCAAAATAACCAAGCTGCCATGCATCGATTTTCTGCATCAGCGCGGCAACAGATTCACATTTCTTCTCCAGTTGGCGACATTTCTGGCCGTTGCCAGGCTGTATCTTCTTTTCAAAAGATACGATTTCATCTATTCGCGTGAGTCCTCGGTCGGGCTTCTTTTTCGGATGGCTGTCCTGGAGATACATTCCCTGCCGAAGAATTACGGAGGATTCTATCTGCGGGCTTTAAAGAACGCGGATGCCGTGGTCGTTCTCACTTCGTTCATAAAGGAAAGAATGGTCAAATCCGGAGTGAGCGCGGGGAAAATAATTGTCGCGCCTGACGCCGTCAATCTTGAAAAATTCAATATTGATGTTTCCAAGGAAGACGCAAGGACGGAACTCGGGCTTCCTCATGATAAAAAATTGGTCGGATATGTCGGCATGCTTAGGACGCTCGGGATGGAAAAGGGAATAGATGTCGCTCTCAAGGCGTTCTCCGGATTAAAAGCGGAGAAAGAAATCGTCCTTGTTCTTGTCGGCGGACATCCGGAGGATATCGATCATTACAGAAGCATCGCGAAGAGCTCCGGCATCGGAGACGCCGTAATTTTCACCGGCATGGTCAGGCACGACCTGATTCCGAAATATCTGAAATCCTTCGATGTCCTGATAGCCCCGTTTCCGGAGAACGAGCATTACAGTTTCTATATGTCGCCGCTTAAGATTTTCGAGTATATGGCTTCCGGTAGACCGATCATCTCCACGGCATTGCCTTCTCTGAAAGAAATCCTTAATTCTTTCAATTCAGTCCTTGTTTCTCCCGGGAGCTCGGATGAGCTCGGCAGGGCGATTTTGAAGGTTATCGGCGACGGAAATTTTTCAAAAAATATATCCGATCAGGCACTGAATGACGCGCATGAGCATACATGGCGGAAACGAGCTGGAAAGATTGCGGATTTTTTCGGCGGAGCGTCAAAATCGGATGATATCGAGCGCATGAACATCGAATCATTCTCTTCCCCGTCATCGGTCAGGGAGTATTCTAAAAAATATCTGCGGGCCGGGGAAGAGCATGTCATCAGGGAATATATGCCGTCCGGCTCCGATATCCTGGATCTCGGCTGCGGCGCCGGCCGGACGACCACCTTCATACATGAGAAGGGCTGCGACGTGGTCGGCGTGGATATCTCCGGTCCGCTTGTCGACCAGGCGAGGAAGAATTTTCCGGGAATCGATTTCCGGGTCATGGATGCGAGAAAACTGGGCTTCAAAGACGGCTCGTTTGACGCGGTATTTTTTTCATTTAACGGCATAGATAATTTGGCCTCTTTATCCGAGAGAAGGAGGGCGATGAGCGAAATAAAAAGAGTTCTCCGGCCGGGAGGATTTTTCATTTACTCCAGTCATAATTCTTTGGCTGTGCCGAGGACGCCGACCGGCTGGAAGATTTTATTGAACAATTTAGTCAGATTAAGGTTGGGCGCCCATTGGCGGAAGGAGGAATATGAATTCGGGCAGCTTATGCAGTATTATAATAATGTCTGGAGCGAGAAGCGCGGCCTTTCAGCGGCAGGATTCAGGAATATCCGCATGATCGGAAATAGCCGGAGGATTCTGAATGCGCCGGATTTTCTCCTGGCTTTTCTTGATAAATTTCCTATTTATATAGCGCAAAAATGATCTATAAAAAAAGAAAATTTTTTCTTAATTCGATTAGGGTTCTGCATCAGAACGAGGACTTAGGAGAACTATTGGATAAAACTAAATACGATTATATGACGGTAATCTCATACCGGGATCTCGGCTTGGAGAAACAAGGATTCGGTCTGATCAAAAAAAAATTGGCGAATATAAGATTGAATGGATCCCTAGAGGAAATAACCGCAAAGTTTGCCCGAAGGACGCAGCAGGAAATAATGAAAACTTTCAAGATTACTGAATTGAAATTTACAGTGGGCGATACGGATTTTCACGGCACTTACGCGCTTTATAGAGACTTTGAGCTGGCGCAGGGACGTAAGCCATGGAGCCGAGAAAGTCTCGCTGGCTTGATGAATTTCAATGCTTATTATAAGGGGGAGCTGATTGTCGCCGTTCCTTGTTATGATTTATATCCATATCTGCAGGTGAGAGCCATATTTTCCAAAAGATTAAGCATCGGAGATGATAACAAGGATCTGTATAAGATCATCGGTTCCGCGACCAGGCGGCTGATTTTTGAAATCTGTAAATATGGGAAAGAGAACGATTATGAATATGTCGGACTGGGTTCAGTCAATTATTCCACTGCGCAAAAATCGAATGTCGCGCAATTTAAGATGTTTTTCGGCAGCGAGATAGGGGATGAGTATACTTACACTCATAAAAGTCGCAAGTTTTTATTTCTGGAAAAAATAAGAAGCGCGATCAAAAAAATCTTATGGTTTTAAGATTTTTGTATGCAGCGGTGGCATTTGAAGTCCGACTGTAAATTTATCTGGAATTATCGGATTAATTACCGTCGGATTCTATCCAGTCAATTGTCCTGGCCAGTCCTTCCTTCAGATCAGTTTTTGGCGACCAATCTAGAATTGATTTTATTTTTGATATGTCCGCCTGCCACATGTTATGATCCCAGATCCTTGGACTCATTGTTCCCCATTCCGGTTCAACGGCAGCTCCAGTCAAACGGATTGATAAGTCAACTATTTCTTTCAGCGTAGTCTGCTTGCCGCTTCCGACATTAAATATTTCTCCGCCTAATTCTGGTTTTTGACTGGCAATAAGATAGGCATCAACTAAGTCATCAATAAAAATGTAGTCTCTGGCCGTATCAGGAGACACTAGCGGGGGACATGTGCCGTCGAGAAATGATCTAATCAGCGTCGGAATCAATTTAGTCGATTCTTCAAATTGGCCATAAACCGAAAATGGCCTTAACGTTATGATCGGAATCTTTTTTGATCTCGCTAGGTGCTGGCAGTAAAGGGTCGCCGCCGCTTTAAAGACCGCGTAGTCGCTGTTAGGCGTCAGAAGATCGGTTTCTTTCATCGGCTTATTTTTTGTGCCGTACTCTGAAGAAGATCCGGTATTGATAAAAATCTTGAAACCGGATTTGACGCAGGCATCCAATAAGTTAATCGTGCCGTGGAGGTTTGCAGTCTCAATTTTTTCAGTTTCATTTTGAAATGAGTGGACGCCATAAGCGGCCGCATGAAAAATTGTTTTCGGCTGAATCTCTCCGATCTTCAGAAAGATATCATTGCGGTCGGAAAGATCCGCGCGATGCACCGTGATTTGCGGAAGCATGTCTTCAATGCGCCGGAGATTCGATCCGTTCCTGACTATTATATGAACATCGTCGCGCGTCTTTGCAATTTTTCTAGCCAAATTAGCGCCGATAAATCCGCTGGCGCCGGTTATAAGTATCGGTCCATCCATTTCATCAATTATTTGAGATATATTATTCATCGTCGATTTCATCGGTTGGCGGAATTATCATATTGGCCGTGAACTCTTTTCTGGAAAGATACGGCCACTGATCCTCAATGGGCTTTGAGATGTAGCGGCCGTTTTTCATCCGTTTTGCCTCAAGTTTTGGGATTAATTTTTGATCTTCGCGCACTATGACATCGATTATTTCCGCGCCTTTTGTTCCCAAAGCTCTTCGAATCTCAGATCGCATATTTGAATGATTCAGAATGCGTGATGACGGTATCTTGTATGATTTTCCGACCATGACAAAATCAGGAGCTGTGTACCCGCTGTCCTGGACAGTACCCTCATGTTCGCCATTAAAATACGAATCTTCGTATTGGCGAACTATCCCGTAACAATTATTATTGACGATAAAAATCTTCAGAGGCAGTTTATGATGAAAAATTGTCTGCAATTCCTGAATATTCATTTGCATTCCTCCGTCGCCGACAATGCAGATTATTCTGGATTTTTTTGTAGCCAATGCGGCGCCGATTCCCGCCGGCAGGCCGTAACCCATCGCGGCATGTCCCATTGAGGAGAATAATCTCTGCCCCTCTTTGATTTCGAGGGATTGCATAACCCAGACTAAAACTCCTCCGATGTCGGAAATGATGATATCATCCGGTCGGAGTTCTTCGGAAAGGGTCTTGAAAAAAACATATGGGTTAACAAATTTCTTCTCCTTTCGGTACTCCGGAAGACAGGTCGGATATTTTCTTTTCCATTCGAGCGCTTTTGTCAGCCACGGGGCAATATCTTCCTTCTTTAAATTCTTGAGGTGAGGCATGGTTGTCAGTAAAAATTGCTTTACATCTGAATGAATTGCGATATCTGGACGTACTCGGCCGTCTTTCAGTTGCTGCGCATCAATATCCACTATAATTTTTTTTGCGGCGCGTGCAAAACTTTTTGCGTTTCCGCTGACTTGTCGCGTATCCAGGCGGGACCCTATGGAAATTACCAAGTCCGCATTTTGAATCAGAAAATTTGCTCCGCGATTTCCATAAACCCCGATTTGTCCTATGAAGAGAGGATTATCATATCCCAGGACATCAATTCCGCTCCAGGAGCAAACTACCGGGAAGCCCAGATATTTTACAAATTCGCGGAATTCTTCAGCGGCTTCGGAAATGCGTATGCCTCCTCCGGCTAAAATTACCGGTCGTCTGGCGTTTTTGATCAACTGTAATGCTTTCTTTATCATTTTTTCATCGCCGATCTTTTCATCCCCTGTATTTTTATCAGGAACAAACCCGATAAGTTTTTCAGGATCAATTTCCGCATGCTGGATATTCATCGGCAGATCCAGCAATACCGGACCCGGTCTTCCTGAATTTGCCATAAAGATCGCCTTATCGAGATAGTATTTTATTTTTTCCGGATCAGTCACCGTGTGGCTAAATTTAGTTACGGACGAAACTATATTTACAATATCAGTTTCCTGAAAACCGACCTGACGGAGTTTTGTCATGCCTTTCATCTCGTGCATATTCACATTTCCGGTAATAAATAGCGTAGGTATGGAATCAAACCAGGCGCCGCAGATGCCGGTTATGAAATTGGTGGCACCCGGTCCGCTGGTCGCCACGGCGACGCCGATTCCTGGTCCGACTCGGGAATAAGCCTCGGCCGCCATTGCCGCTGATTGCTCATGTTGCATGCAGACATAGCCAAGTTTCTCATGTTTGCTGATGGAATTGACCAGATGTACGCATGCTCCGCCGGTAACTAAAAAGACTTTTTTAGTACCTAAATTCGCTATGTAATCAGCAACATAATCTGATAATTTCATAATGTAATATAATCAATTATATAAT
The DNA here is from genome assembly GCA_964355085.1 of uncultured Candidatus Saccharibacteria bacterium. Lineage (GTDB taxonomy): Bacteria > Patescibacteriota > Minisyncoccia > UBA6257 > 02-FULL-45-10c > REEB48. Next base: position 39,086 of record CAYHBW010000001.1, on the reverse strand, counting down.
CGGAAAGTTTCATGGTGTCATGTATAATAATATCTTAAATTAAGATAGATTTAAAGCCAAAAATTTTATCGTCAATTTTTTGAAATCTTGATTTTGTCATCCGGCAGAATATCCGGTGGAATTTAGAATGCAAGTCCGCATCTCATATCTGTCTTTCAATACACATCTGGAAACCCTTTAGGGTATATGATAGTTTTAATAGCATTATGTCGAACTTAAATTATCTCAAGGGCAAGACGGTTCTGGTCACCGGCGGCACCGGGACTTTCGGCCGGGCTTTTGTTGCCAAACTTTTAAGCGAAAGCGCGGTCAAAAAAATCATAATTTTCAGCCGGGATGAATTCAAGCAGTATGAAATGCAAAGAGATCTGGCCGATCATAAGGATCGATTGAGGTTTTTCATCGGCGATGTCCGGGATTTGCCCCGTTTGGAGAGGGCGTTTGATGGAGTGGATATCGTCGTCCATGCGGCGGCGTTGAAGCAGGTTCCGGCGATTGAATTCAATCCGATGGAAGCTGTCAAAACGAACATTTTAGGGAGTCAGAATGTCGTTGAGGCGGCTTTGAACAAGAACATAGACAAGGTGATGCTTATTTCTTCCGACAAAGCGGTTCAACCGATAAACCTTTACGGCGCCACCAAGCTTGCGGCGGAAAGATTGTTTATTTCCGGCAATGTATATGTCGGAAATAATTTACGCACCAAGTTCAGCGTCGTGCGTTATGGAAATGTCATCGGAAGCCGCGGAAGTCTGATCGAACTTATTCATAATCAGAAAAAAACAGGCGTGATCAAGTTGACGGACAAGGAGATGACCCGTTTCTGGATTTCCATAGATAAAGTTCTGGATATAATTCTGGACGCCGTCGGCGTCATGGAGGGCGGAGAGCTTTTCGTGCCGAAGATGAAAAGCCTGAAAGTTACGGATGTCATAAAATATCTGGCTCCGGAATGCGATGTCGAAGTCATCGGAATCCGTCCGGGAGAAAAATTACATGAAGTGCTGATAACCGAGCATGAAGCGCGCCGGGCCAAGGATATCGGGAGCGCTTTCGCCATCCATCCTGAATCCGGAAGCGTGCGCTGGCTGAATAAAAAGCCGTCAGTCAAAAAGCAATTCCAATACGCCAGCAATCACCGGGATTTTCTGAATAATCCGCGGAAAGCCAAAGAAATCCTCGGCTGAAGGCCGGAATAAACGATGATCCCTTATTCGCATCAATCAATTGACGGGGAGGATTTGAGGTCAGTCCGTGAGGTTTTGGAGTCTGATTGGATGACCCAAGGCCCGAAAATAAAAGAATTCGAATCTGCGCTGGCTGATTATTGCGGAGCGAAATATGCCGTCGTCATTTCAAACGGCACAGCCGCTTTGCAGGCCGCCTATTTTGCCGCCGGAATCGGTCCTGGAGATGAGATCATCACTTCACCGATCACATTCGCTGCGACTTCAAATGCGGCTATTTGGCAGGGGGCGACGCCTGTTTTCGTCGATGTTGAGAGGTCTACGGGCAATATCGACGCTCATTTGATCGAGGAAAAGATAACTGGCAAGACAAAAGCCATCGTAGCTGTCGATTATTCCGGCTTGCCATGTGATTTGGATATTTTAAAATCAATTGCAAAAAAACATAATCTGATTCTGATCGAGGACGCCGCACATTCGCTCGGTGCCGAATATGGCGGAAAGAAAGTCGGAAGCATCGCTGATATGACGACTTTTAGCTTCCACCCGGTGAAATCGATAACCACCGGCGAAGGCGGCGCGATTCTCACTGACAACGAAAATTTTTATAAAAAATTGCTGTTATTCCGGAGTCACGGAATAACAAAGGACGCCAATGATTTTAAGAACGATCCGCATGGTCCGTGGTATCACGAGATGCAGGAGCTTGGATTGAATTATCGGATGACTGACATGCAGGCGGCTCTCGGAATAAGTCAGCTCAAGAAACTTCCGACATTCATAAAATCAAGAAATGAATTAGCAAAGCGTTATTCCGAGGAACTTTCCGGATTTCCGGATCTGGTCTTGCCGGCGGATTTTGAAGGAAGGAAGTCCAGCCGCCATCTTTACCCGATCAGGCTTTCAGGGAAGTTACAGTCGCGCCGCCGTGAAGTTTTTGAAAAATTACAAAAAGCCGGAGTAGGCGTCCAAGTTCACTATATTCCCGTCTACTGGCATCCGTATTATCAGGAGCTGGGATATAAAAAAGGAATCTGTCCGGTCGCCGAAGATTTCTATCTTTCAGAGATTTCAATTCCTATCTATCCCGGGTTGAGCGGATCGGACCAGGAAACCGTCATAAAGGAAATTAAAAATATTTTGATCAGTTAAATAAATTTAAATTATGGGGAAAGAAAGAGACGGTTATTTCAAAAAATTGCCTGAAAATCTAACATATCAGCCGGTAAATTCGGTAAGGATAGGGAATAAAACAATCGGCGCAGGCCAGCCGGTTTTTATCATCGCTGAAGTCGGCGCGAATCATAAAGGCGATCTGAAAAACGCGCTCCGGTTTATTGATATTGCGGCGGAATCCGGCGCAGACGCTGTGAAATTCCAGCATCTCAAGCACGATAAAATCGCCGCTGATACCCCTATAGATATTTCCTGGAATGGAAAGAAAAGCTGGAAAACTCTTTCCGAATTTTACGGGTCATCCGAACTGCCTTACGAATGGACGGGACGATTGGTTGAATATGCGAAAAAGAAGGGCATCATGTTCCTTTCTACTCCTTTTGACAAAGAGGCGGTGGATGTCCTGATGAAATCGAAAGTTCCGGCTTTTAAGATCGCTTCATATGAAATGACCGATGACTTATTGCTTCGGTATATCGCAAAGCAGGGGAAGCCCATCATTCTTTCCACCGGCATGGCTTATTTGGAAGAAGTCGCGCATGCGGTCCGGGTTATACAGCAGGAAGGCAATGACGATATTGTTTTGCTCCATTGCGTATCCATGTATCCACCGCGCAGTTTTTCTGACTTGAACCTGCGCGCAATCGAAACTCTCCGCAATGCATTCCATCTGCCGGTCGGTTATTCGGATCATTCCAAGCCGCCGCATCTTGCGGCTCCGTTGGCAGCCGTTGCTTTGGGTGCTGTCGCGATTGAAAAGCATTTTACCGATTCGCAGGCCGGCGGAAGCCACGATGATCCGAATTCAACGGAGCCGGCGGATTTCAAGCGTATGGTCGCAGAAATTCGGATGACGGAAGAGGCGTTGTCCGGTTCCGGGATCAAACAGCCGGTTTCCTATCCTGGTCATGAAGGAGACGAAATTTTTGATCGCTGGGTCAGGCGGTCGCTATATGCCTCAAGGGATATTTCAAAGGGCGCCGTGTTGACGGAAGATATGCTGATTTCGCTGCGGCCGTCCGGCGGTATTGATACTGGTCATGCGGAATTGATTATCGGGAAAAAAGTCAAAAACAAGATTAAGGCCAGAAGCCCGATTGTTTGGGAAGATCTCATGGGAGAGTAAATATAGTTTTCAAAACACTTTGATCCGGTCAAGGTGTTTTTAATTTTCGGATGAGTCATATCAAGAGACAAATAAGGCTGTTTTGTGGTTATATATGAACATATAAATTCATGAATGATAAATCTCACAAAGGAAAGATTTTGGACAGAAAAAACGGTTATGAAGTCATTGAATGCGAATCTTGCGGATTCCGGCATGTAACCCCGATTCCTTCCGACAAAGAGCTGGAAGATTTTTATGGCAAGGAGTTTTATTCGCATGTGAAGCCGAAATATTTTTCCGATTATGAAGAAGATCTGGAATGGTGGATGGCGACTTACCGCAATCACTTCAGTCTTCTTGCAAAGCATACCGACGGTAGGAAATTGCTGGATATCGGTTCAGGGCCGGGATATTTTTTGAAATGCGGCAAGGATCTCGGATGGGATGTGCTCGGCTTTGAACCGTCCAAGGATGCCTCGGAATATTCGCGGAAATTGGGCGTGGAAGTGGTCAATGATTTCTTTTCCGCCAAAGCCGCGGGAAAATACGGGAAATTCGATGCGATTTATATGAAAACGGTCATTGAACATCTTCCGGATCCGGAAAAACTCTTACTGGAGGCAAAAGACGCTCTTGCTCCAGGTGGATTGATCTGCATCATTTCTCCGAATGATTATAACCCGCTTCAGAATATTTTGAGGGAAAAAATGAATTTTGATCCTTGGTGGGTTTCGCCTCCCCAGCACCTCAATTATTTCGATTCCGCTTCCGTGAGCAAGCTGCTTGAACGGCTCGGTCTGGAAGTCGTGGATCTGCTCGGAAATTTTCCTATGGAATTTTTCCTTTTTTCCGGCTTGAACTATGTCGGCAATCCGGAAGTCGGCCGACAATGCCAGTTGCGGAGGAAAGATTTTGAACTTAATATGTATAATGGCGACCCCGAACTTCTTAACGGAATTTACCGGTCTTTCGGCGGAAAGGGAATCGGCAGGGAATTTATCATTATCGCGAAAAAAAATAAATAAAAACTATCATGAAAAAGAAAAAAGCGATGTGGCTTTTCGGCGGCGGACCGATGCAGAAACTCGCAGCTGAAAAAATAAAAATCCGCGGTTTCAGGTTGATAATCACCGATATGGATCCGGAGTGTGTTTGCGCCGCCATCGCGGATGAATTCGTGCCTTTGAATACTTTTGATATTCCTGGAAATCTTAAGGCAGCTGATGCGCTGAATAAAAAGTATGACATAAAAGGCGTCCTGGGTATTGCGGTTGATTGCCACGAAACCGTTGCTGTCGTGGCGAAGCGTCTCGGTTTGCCCGGCATTGATCCGAAGATTTCCAAAATCTGCCGGTATAAGATGGAAACCCGCAAAGTCCTGTCGCGCGCCGGTATCCCACAGCCGGAATTCCGGACAGTCCGGACGCTTGAAGAATTGAAGCGGGCTATCAGGGAAATTGGATTGCCGGTCGCTTTGAAGGCGACCAATAATTCCGGAAGCCGGGGATTTGCCGCAATCAGTAAGTTAAGCGAGGCGACGGAAGAATTGCTGGAAGAAGCTCTCGCGAACGGAACTACTGGACAGGCGATCGTTGAACAACTCCTGATTCCGGTTGATGGCGAAATAGCGGAACAATCAGTCGAGACGCTTTGGTATGACGGGAAAATGTACTGGCTTAATTGGGTCGACCGTTTATTCCGGAAAGATCTCGGAAAGTTCAAAAATATGAGGGCAATCGGCAAGAAACTGTATCATGGAATCGGCTGGGGAGTGGAGATAGGCCATATCAATCCGGCGATCCATGACGTCGGTTTGAAAAAAGAAGTGGCTGAAATGATCTACCGTTCAGGAAAAGCGATTGGCATGCATAAACAAAAAGGAGGGCATATTCTGAAGGCGGATGTCATGCTCACTGAAACCGGTCCGTATATCTTGGAACTCACGCCTCGTTTGTCCGGCGGCTGGGACAGTTCCCATACTACGCCGGCGCGATCTGGAGATTTTGTCGGCGGGATGATCAGTATGGCGCTGGGAGAGTCATTGACGATTGAGGCATGGAACAGATATTTCGCGTATGGCAACCCAAATCTTTTTGCCTCCATATTGACTTCAATAAAAAAGAACGCCAAGAATTGCATCGGCAGGAAGTTTCCCAAAGCCGGATTGGGCTTCAGCCGGGAGGAATCTTTGGCTGACGCATATGAAAATCTCGTAAAACGCGATTATCTTTAGACAGAGAAATTATGTTCAGATTTAAAAAGAATACATCAGATTTTACCGCCGGGTGCGGGATTTGCGGTTCGCGCAAATTCAGATTCGATATCGGAAAAAACGGCTATGAATATGCCGTATGTTCCGGATGCGGAACGAGCATTTTGAATCCGGTTCCCAGCCAGGATTTTTTGCGGGATTTTTATGGAAAATACGAGTCCGAAGGCGGAATTTACATCAAAACCAGGGAGGAGTCAAAAGAAGATTGCTTCAACACCTTTGACCTTGATTTTTCTGATCTCGGGTTCAGTCCAGCCGGGATTAAAAAGGCATTGGATATCGGCTGTGCCACGGGAATTTTTTTGGAATATCTGAAAAGCCGCGGAATCAGCGCCAAGGGCGTTGATGTGTCCGCTGAAATGGTCGCGCGAGCCAGGGAAAAAGGGCTGGACGCCAGCTCGGAGGATTTATTTTCATTGGAAGGTAAATTCAACATGATAACCTTATGGGATGTGTTGGAACATTTCACCAATCCCGCCGCCGCGCTTAAAAAAGTCAATCAGCTGCTTGAAAAAGACGGCAATTTGGTAATTGAAACTCCATGTCGCGGATTCATATCCGACTATTTCGGTCCGAAATGGCGGCACTATAATCCGCCTCAACATATCTATCTTTTCAGTCGGAAATCATTATTTTACGCCTTGAGGCGTTCCGGTTTTCATGTTGTCAGCTGGGTGAGATTCGGAAGCGGAAATACCAGCGGCGGCATTTCTCCGAGAATAAAGTCAGCGCTTGATTTTTTGGCTAAAAAAACTGGAATTGGCGATAGCATAGTCGTTTGGGCGAAAAAATCCGCATAATTAAATATAAATGGAATGAAAATAAACGAGCTTACAAAAAATCGGATGGCGATTCTGGACTTCGAACTTCTGGAGCTGGAAGCCGGCGGAAAGAAGACATGGATCTCCGATGAATTTGAGGCGGTTTTTGTGATCATAGAAGGCGGCTGTTCCCTGGATGCGTCCGGGATCGGAACCGTGGAAATGAAACGAAAAAATGTATTCGACTCTCCTCCGTCAGCTGTTTATATTCCGCCGAAATGTCCGGTTTCCATTACTGCTTCGCTTCCGACCATGGTGGCGGTCTGCAAAGCCAGGGCGGACGAGGACAATGTTCCGGTTTTTGTGCCGGCGGCTGATGTGAAGGAAGAATGGCGCGGAAAAGAGGGATATAAAAGGAAGGTTTCCAACATCCTGAATATTGAAACAAAAACGCAACGGATAGCTGTCGGCGAAACAATCAATCTGCCGGGGAATTGGTCATCTTTCCCGCCACATAAGCACGATGAATATGTTCCCGGCAAGGAAGTCCCTTTGGAGGAGATTTATTTTTTCAGAATCAGGCCGGAAAAGGGATTCGGCATCCAGCGGATATATTCAGCTGACCGCAAGACGGATCAATGTTATGCCGTCAAAGATAAGGATTGTGTTTTCATTCCGAGCGGATATCATCCGGTTGCCAATCCGCCCGGCCATGAGTTGTATTATCTGTGGATGCTGGCTGGGAATGAGCGCGTGTATATATGGAATACGGACCCTGATTTCAAGTGGTTGGAATAAATTTAAGAAAAGCATGAAAAAACATAAAAAAACAGCAGTGGTGATAGGCGCGACCGGGAATCTCGGCCGAGCCGTCTGTAAAATATTATCCAAAAACGGTTACGAGATCGATCCGATTTGGTTGGGGGCGGATCATCCGGATGCGACGCGGGCGGAGTCATACGGATCTTTGCCGAAAAAAATAGATCTTGCGGTCTATCTCGCCGGAATCAATCTGATAAAAAATACGGAAGCGGTTTCGGAAAAAGAGTGGGATGAAGTTTTAGGCGTTAATTTGAAAGGGGCTTTTTTATTTGCCAAAGCGGCATTTCCCGGAATGAAGGCGGCGGGCCGGTCGACGTTCGTGGTTATTTCTTCAATAATGGCAACTCATCCGTATCCGAAACGCGCGCTTTATGCGGCATCCAAGGCCGGATTGGAGGGTTTGACGCGGGAATTGGCGGTTGAGTGGGGGCGGTATGGAATTTCTGCAAATGCCATCCGGCTCGGTCATTTGCGCGGACTTATGAAAACCACGAAAACCAGCCCGCAATTACTTGATTCTGTTAGGGATAAAATCCCATCCGGGAGGTTGATTCATCCGGAAGACGTCGCCAGCTTTATTTTATGGCTTTCCGAAGGCGGTTCTGCGGCCGTATCCGGCGGCGTCATTGATTTTGATCCGGCCTATGCAATAAATCGTTGGCCATTATCAGATGAAAAAGCTTAAATTTTACAGCATTTTCCATTTGAATCTCGCATTTTCCTCCATACCGGAAAATCAGATGTCGGCGGTCATTGTACGCTGTTATTGGCCGTTGTTGAGATTGGCGAAAAAATTCAAAGGCGCAATCGCCATTGAAGCAACCGGTTATACGATCGAAAAAATACAAGAACTTGATCCAGGGTGGATGGTCGAATTCCGGAAGCTTTTGAAAGACGGCTCCTGCGAATTCATCGGGAGCGGATATTCCCAGATCGTCGGGCCGTTGGTTCCGGCGGAGGTCAACGCAAAGAATCTGTCCATAGGCAATGAAGTTTATGGAAAAATTCTCGGCTCCGTCCCCAAGATCGCATTCATCAACGAGAATGCGTATTCAAAAGGCCTCGTAAAAATTTATTTGGAAGCCGGATATGAGGCGGTGGTTGCGGAGTGGGATAATGCTTACCAGCAGCATCCGGAATGGGACCGTTCCTGGAAATATTTTCCACAGACAATCGCCGATGATTTCGGGAACCGCATCCGCGTAATCTGGAACAAATCCATCGCGTTTCAGAAATTCCAACGCTATGTCCATGATGAAATCGATCTTGGAGAATATTCCGAATATCTGGAATCGCATATCAAGGCCGGCGCCGGCGGATTTTTCGCGCTTTACGGAAGCGATGCGGAAATTTTTGATTTCCGACCAGGACGATATTTTACTGAAGCGGAAATGGATAAGAGCGAATGGCAACGCGTTGAAGATATTTATAAGATGATTTCGCGGAATAAAAATTCGTCATTTGCGCTTCCGGGGCAACTTTTATCGGTCAAACCGTCAAAAATCCTTAATTTGGAGTCGGCGCAGCATCCGATAGTCGTCAAGAAGCAGGAAAAATACAATATCGTCCGCTGGGCGCTGACCGGCCGGGACGATATCGGTTCCAATTCCGCATGTTACGGGATATTTTCCAAATTGAAAATCATCGGCGAAGACGGATCATTGCGGAGGAAAAAGGAATTATATGAAAAAAATAACGATATGGAATTTTGGAAGATTCTCTGTATGTTGTGGGGGAGCGATTTCCGGACTCATACTGAAAAAAATAAATATACCGGATTCAAAAAAGAGCTGAATCGGATTTCATCCGTACTCGAATCAATCATCGGATCGCCAAAACCTGCCATAACTGCGGATGACAATCTGAAAAATTTCCATCCTGTTTCCGCCGGCAGAACCGTCAATATAGATACAAAGTCCGTCAATCTGACCCTGAACAGGCGTCGGGGGATTACCATCGATCGCTTGATATTCAAGAAAATTTCCGCGGAGCCGCTGATTAAGATATTGCCCCACGGTTATTATGAAAAAATATCATTCGGAGCCGATTTTTATACCGGCCATACGATCATTGAGGCGCCGTTCATGCCTAAAATTACCGATCTCAATCCTACCGAGGTTGGCGGCTTGAAGAAGCCGGACTTTTCGGCGATCGAAGGCAAGGTGGGGATGGGATGGGGGAGTGTTAAAAAAACTGTGACTGCGTATGATAAGGAATCCCGTGTCGATCTCAAGCTGGATTTCTCTTTCGATAAATACGGCGCTACTTCTTTTAGGACGGGAATCATGACTTTCAACCCGGAGGCCTTCGATTTGGAAACACTGTTTTTCCGCTGCCATAACGGAGGAATGAATCCGGAGACTTTCCATCTCAAGAATGTAGACCTGATTGACGTCAGACCGGTTTCGCTTCTTGTGACCGCCCAGAATATATTGGGGAATACCACCGGTTGTCTCGAAATCGGGGATTCGAAGAAGTCTGTTTTATTGAAAAACAATCCAGCAGATCTCGCCGCTCTTCCGATGATCCACTATGCCAGACTTGGCGGGACATATTTTTTGAGAGTCCTGTATTCCGCCGGTGAAATCGATGAAACCAGTCTGTTGCGGGATAAAGCCGCCAGACCGGCTCAATTTGCATTTAATCTTTCCATAATCGCGAAAAAGGCATGAAGAAGAAAAACCTGTCGATAGTCATATTGGGCGGCGGCCTTGTCAAAATTGGAGGCAAATGGAGAACAACCACTTTTTTTGAAAAAGATTTCTCGCGGAGTCTCGGCGACCGGTACAGGATTTTCGCCGGAGTCGAGCTGTATAAAAAACTTTCAGGAGAAGGCGTTGTTCCTAAGATTCTGGTTTCCGGAGGCGTCGGCAGAGGGGTTGTCGAATATCCTGATCATCCGGTGATTTCGGATATAATGGCGGATGAGCTGATCGGACTCGGAGTTCCGAAGACGGCCATTTCCAGGGATCGCAATGCAAACAGCACTTTCGAGCAGCTTAAGTTTATCAGCAAGTTATTCTCGATTGGGAAAAATAATGAAGATATCCTGGTTGTTTCCAATAAGTATCATGTTCCACGTATCCGGGCGATGATAGCGCATTCCCCGGAGTTGATTCTTCTCCGAAGGAAATTATCCGACAGGCGCTTGAAACTCGTATCCGCGGAATCAGTCCTTATCAGGATGAATCCTGGTCGCTGGCGCAGGGAAATCAGCATGGCTTACGGCGGTGATTTTGCGATCGAACGCATCCGCATAGAGAGGAAGGGGGTGAGACAAATTGCAAATAAAACCTATCGCTGGTAATTTATCAATGATTATGAAGAATGATAAAAAATTGAAAGTCGCGATGATCGGCCTAGGGAAGATCGCCTGGGCGTATGAAAAAGATCCGCTTGTCAGCGCAAGCGATGATTTCCCGACGCACTTCAGAGTTTTAAGCAAGCATCCGAATTTTCATCTGGCCGCCGCGCAAGACAAGAATGCTCAAGCACGCAAGGAGTTTTCAAGTCATGCGAAAAAGTCCGGATTGGATCCGAAAATGTATGAAAATTGGGAAGCATTGATTGCGAGCGAGAGGCCGGATTTGCTGGTGGTGGCAAGTAATACAGACAGTCATTACGAGATCTGCGATCGGGCGATAGATTCGGGTGTCAAAAATATTTTATGCGAGAAGCCGATTTCTTATTCGCTGAAGGAGGCCGTAAAGTTGGTGAAAAAGGCGGAGAAAAATAATTGCGAATTGTATGTGAATTATACGCGCGCGTTCAATCCGTCCTATTCGGAGTTGGTAGAAAAAATCCGGAACGGATTTTTAGGAAAAATCCAAAGCTTTGATGTCAAATATGTCCGTGGAATTATAAATAACGGGACGCACGCCCTTGATTTGTTGATAAGAATGCTTGGAGAAGTAAAATCTGCGGAAGCGGTAAAAGCAGCCGGGCAAAAAATGACATTTCCCGATACGACGGTCAGCGCCGCGGTTCAATTTAAGAATGGAACTGGCGGTTATCTTCATGGTCTAAGCAGTGAATTTTATGGAATTTTTGAGTTGGAAATATTGGGGGAACTTGGCAGAATTATAATAACCGGAGATAAATCCAGGATTTATATGCGTCAAGATGGCAAGAGAGGCGTTTTGCGCGAGGTTCACGGCGGAGAAAATTTGATCAATACTAAAATCGGCCATTATCCGATTTATGATGCTATTTATTCCTGCATTGCGTCAGGAGATAACAGAAAGAATAAATGTTCCGGACGGGATGCGCTCCGATCCTTAAAAGTTGCTGATATGATAGTGAAATCTTCAAAATAAAAATGGAAAATCCGCGCGATCAAAAAATAAAATTTATTAAAAAGCATGCGGCAGAAATCATCCCGATAAGCGATGACCGGAGAGTTGTTGATGCGATAGCCACTGGTGAGAACGCTGACGCTATCGGCGATGCATCTATAGAGCGGACGCTTGAACAGTTCGAGACTAAATTATTTTCTCTGGAAAAAATAGATCATGATTCTGATGCAAAAAGGATATTGCTTACGGCTGAAGATCCGGGCGCTTACAATGTCATCCGTCCGATAATATTAGAATTGATGAAGAGTAAAAAATGCAGCGCCATAGGGGTTTTAGTTGCCGGGATAGCCGACAAATCTTTTGTTGCTGAATTTGGAAATAGCTTCGGACAAGTAAAAGGAAATGATTCATTGCTTCAAGATTTGCTTGTTATAGCAGAGGAAAACCCCTTCGATATTATTTTGACGACAGGAAATGGTCTTAACGGACCCGAGAGCGTTCCACTTTACGGCGGCTTAAGCATTTCAAGCAAACCCAAGATATTCCTTGTTTTCGACGGTTGGGGAGCTATGGGATCCGCCTTCGGTGAGAATAAAGGGAATATGGGAAAAATCGATGGAATTTTCTGTGAAGACGAACTTGCGAAAAGCTTGATAACCCGATATCTTCCCGAATTCAGCAAGGATCGTATTTATACGACAGGCGTATTTGATGCGCAGTTTTTGGGACTAGATAGGGCCGATTTTTATAAAGATCAATTTCGGAAAGATTTTGAGATTGACAGCAATGCATTGGTCGTAGCCCATCTTACGACAATCGCCTCGGCGTTTCAGGGCGTAGGCGCTGATCCTCAAATGGAGCAATCAGCTTTCGATATTTCCCTCCGCGCCGTAGAAAAATTTTTAGATAATCATGGCAATGGCGGGAAAAAAGTCGTAGTAGCTTTAAAGGCGCACCCGCGCGATCCGCAACCTGACGGTTATAAGAATATTTTTGCTAAATACGAAAAAAATTCCAATATGGAACTTAAAATTATTCCGACTTCCTATGATATAAATAAGCTCGCATATGGGGCGGATTTGATTACAGGCACTTTAAGCTCCGAGTTATTTTTAGCTCCGCTTAGAGGGAGACAAGCTGTTTTTCTCGGATATGACGGATCGGGACTGGGAGGGGGAGTATTGAAAAAAGTTTACGGAGAAGAAGTGTTGAAAGTCATTTCCGAAAGGCCGGCGACATCCATTGTTTCATCATCCGAAGAATTTACTGCTTGCCTGGAAGATTTCGATTTTTCAGGTAAAAAATCAGACGCTGGAGTCAATGATAAAGACTCGACAAAGAGAATATTAGATATTATTCTGGAAAAATGAAAAAAATACTGGCCATAAACGGCGGGAAGCCGGTTTTGAAAAATCCTCTGCCCCCGGTTTATAACATAGGGAAGGAAGAAATTTCCGCAGTAAATAAGCTTCTGAAAAAAGGCCCGCTTTCGGACTTTGTCGGTGTCAAAGGTAAGTATTTTTTGGGAGGCAGGCACGTCAAGAGATTGGAATTGTCATTCTGTAAAAAATTCGGAGTTAAATACGCGGTTTCTTTCAATTCCGCCACCACCGCTCTGCATGCTTCGATCGTGGCTTTAGGCATAGGGCCAGGCGATGAGGTCATCGTATCTCCTTATACGATGGCGGCTTCTGCGACTGCGATTCTGATGAACGGCGCAGTTCCGGTTTTTGCTGACATAGATGAAAAAACTTTCTGCATCGACCCTGTTTCCGTAAGAAAATGCGTGACTCCGCGGACCAAGGCGATAATGGCGGTGAATATTTTCGGCGGCCCTTCGGATTTCGATGAGTTATTGAAAATCGCCAAAGAACACGATTTAAAAATCATAGAAGATAACGCCCAGGGACCGGGCGCGAAATATAAGGGGAGATTTGCCGGAACCATCGGCGATATCGGCATATTCAGCTTTAACGTCCATAAAGTGATTCAATCCGGAGAAGGAGGTGTTTTGGTTACCAATAATCCGGATTACGCATTACGGGCGCAGATGTGCAGGAATCATGGCGAGGTTTATGCGGATCAGGATCCGGATTATTCTCTCGGACCGATAATCGGAAGCAATTATCGTATGACGGAAATCGAGGCGGCGATAGCTTATGGACAATTGAAAAAACTCGATTTTTTAAACAGGAAAAGAATTGAATTAGTAAAGCATCTCAACAAAAAACTTTCCGGCATAGACGGCTTGGAATTGCCCTATGTCGGAAAAGATTATTTTCACGTCTATTACGGCCATCCGATAAAGATAAACGAGAAGAAGCTGGGAATTTCCAGGGATATGTTCGTGAAAGCCATGGCAGCGGAAGGATTCGGAATGTCAGCCGGTTATGTGAAGCCAATCTATTTATTGAAGGTATTTCAGGATAAAAAGGCGTTCAATAACACTAAATTTCCGTTTGAGGGAAGCCATTATTCCGGGAAGGCCGATTATTCCAAGGGGATTTGTCCGGTCGTCGAGCGGATGTACGAAAAAGAAGTCACGGTGAATTCCGTCTGCCAATATCCCAGGACGAAAAAGGAAATTGATCTGTTCGTGACAGCCGTCAGGAAGGTTTTGGCGAATAAGGCGGAGCTGGTAAAATAAGAAAATGACGGACAAGAAAAAAATATTGTTCAGCGCTTTTGATATTGGCGGCGGAAACGCCGTTTTTCCGGTTGCGGAGAGGGTTTCCAGGGATAAGAAATTTTCCGCGTTATTACTGATCGGAGGCCCGTCCAAGGAGATTTTCAAAAAAAAGAAAATAAAATTCATAAATGCGGACTTGTTATCATTTCGTGATCTGAAGGATCTGATTTATGATTTCAACCCGGATTTCTTCATAGGCGGAACAAGCGCCGGCCTTACTTTTGATAAAAAAATATTGGATACTCTTAAAAAAAATGGGGCAAAAACTATCTATATTTTAGATTATTGGGCGAATTATTGGCAAAGATTTTCTTCCGAAAAGAAGGATTTCCGGTATCTGCCGGATATGATCTGCGTCATGGATCAAAAGGCGAAAAAAGAGATGGTGGCGGAGGGATTTGATCCGAAAATCATAAAAATTACCGGCAATCCGCACTTCGATCACTTCCGCAAAATCAAGAAAGGCGACCCTACCCTGATCTTGTTCATATCTACGCCGGTAAGCGTAAAAGAAAAATCCGGATACGACGAATTTACGGTAATTGAAGGAATTTTAAGAGTGCTTAAGTCGGGTAACTTTCCCTCTGATTTCAAGGTTATAATTAGACCGCATCCAAGTGAAAAATCTGAAAAATTTGACAGGTATGTTGATTCCGGAATTCGAGTGGATGATGAGACCTCAATCGAGGAATTGCTTTCAAGAGCCGGTCTCGTCATAGGGATGACTTCCGTGGTGCTTTTCCAGGCGGCTATCGCCGGGAAGCGGGTGATAAGCTATCAGCCGAATTTGAAATCAAAAGACTTTTCAGTGGTTGGAGAATTCGGTCTCGGTCAGCTGGCAACCGGGGAAAGCGAGCTTCGGGACCTATTTAAAAAATATTCCAGCGGAATATTTCCAGAATCAAGGAAATCCTTCGATATGACAGTGCCTCATGCCACTGGAAATATCATCGATATGATTAAAAAATATAAATATGAAAAATAATAAAAAACCGGGAAAAAAGATATTAGCCCTTGTTCCGATAAAGGAACATTCCAAGCGGGTTCCGAATAAAAACACCCGGGATCTGGCCGGCAAGCCGATGATGGCTTACATTTTGGAGACGCTGAAAGGAGTGGGGCGTTTGGATCGGATCGTGGTTTCTACGGAATCCGACAAGGTTGCGAAGATCGCCAGAAAATACGGCGCCGATGTCCCATTTAAAAGACCGGCTGATTTGACATCAGACGAAGTGACGACTTATGCGGTGGTTAAGCACGCCCTCGGAGAGCTGGAAAAACAGGGATATGTTCCGGATTATGTGCTACTCGTTTATACGACTTCTCCGCTTTTGAAAGCGGAGAGGATTGAACAGGCGATCGATCTCGCGCTTGATCGGGATTCCGACACTGTTTTCAGCGGTATTTACGACAAAGGCCATTACTGGAAAGAAGCGATCGGCGGTTGGGTGAGATTTTATCCAACGACTGAAAGAAACAGCCAGTTTCAGGAGCCGCTCGTGAAAGAGAACGGGGCAATCTGCCTTACGAAAATCACGACTCTTAAAAGACAAATGGGCGCTGACAAGGCAGATGTCCTGGTAATGGAAAAAGATGAGAACATTGATGTTGACTATCCGGAAGATTTCGAGGCAGTTGAAGCCATTTTGCTTAAAAAGAAAAAATAATGGCTGATTTTGTTCCGTTTGGAAAATTAGATCTTAAGCAGTGGGATGATTTTTGCTTGAACTCCAGTTCGGCTTGGTTCAGGCACTCAAGTGATGCGATGCGTTTTTGCTTGAGCTTAAATAATGCAAGCGAGAATCTTTCTTTTGGAATAATTGAAGCCGGGAAGCTGGCGGCGGCTGTCCCGCTGATCAAGCAACCTATTTCCGGAGAGGGCGATATTTTTGAATTTGCGATGGGCGGAGACCCGGTGCCATTCCCGGCATTGCGGAGCGATCTGTCCGAGTCAAAGTCCGCAAAATTGTTGAAGTCGGCCTTTGAAAGGATAGATGCTCTTGCCAGGGAAAAATCCGTCATGTATGCGAAATTTTTTTCCGATCCGTTGGCCGATGACTCCGAATATGGTCCTGGTAAATTCAATCAATTATTAAAATCCGGATTCGGCGATGTTTCGTTGACAACCAATATTGTTGATCTGTCATTGCCGGAAGAGCAACTTTTCAAAAATATTCGCGACGGGTATCAGTATGATATACGATCGGCAGGTAAAACGGGTCTGTCCATCGATTTTTTCGATAAGAATAATATCAGCGATCGGATATTCAAGATCTATAAAGATATTTATTTTTCCGCGGCGGGGAAAGAAGTCGGAACCAGGGAACGCTGGGATGCGACATACGGACTTATCAAGGCCGGCGCCGCTGTTTTGGCGCTCGAAAAAGACAGCTCCGGAAAATTCGCCAGCGGAGTGATTTTCTTCGTCTATAAGCAATCTGCATATTATGCGTTCGGAGCCACCGCAGCCGATTTCAAGGAAATGAATGGAATCAGTCATTTTTTGCAATGGGGGATAATCAAGTATCTCAAGTCTAATAATTTCAGGCAGTATGAGCTTGGCTGTAATTTTTATCCGATCATTTCCGACGAGGTCAGGACGCCCAAAGAGATAAGCATTTCATTTTTCAAATCCGGATTCGGCGGCAGGATAAAGCCCCTTTTCAGGGGGGAGAAATTTTATGATGCGGAATATATGAAAAAGAGAAGAGATCATCTGACTGAAAAATACGTTGAAAATCATATGAAATCCGAAAAAAATTGAACATGCAATTCATCAAGAATTTTTTGAAACTTTCAGAAGTTTTCCGGATTTTGAACGAATCATTCCGTGGTTTCAGGGGGAAGCTAGTTTTTCTCGCATTTCTGGGATTTTTAGGCGGGCTTCTCGATAGTATCGGAATAAATGTCCTTATCCCGGTATTTTCTTTTTTCACTAAAAATGCGATGCCAGCCGAAGATTTCATTTCAAGGACGATTTTGAAATATGTGGATTATCTTCCTTTCGAACACGACCTCATTTTTCTTCTCGGTCTGGCCATCTGCTTATTTTTCCTCCGCGCCTTCATTTTTGTTATTTTTTCCTATATCTCTTATTTGACGATGATCGACTACAAGAATCAGTCGGTCAAGGATCTGCTTAAGTTGGTTTTCGGAGCCAAATGGACGTTTTTATTGAAGCAGAAGCTCGGATATGTCCAAGCCACCATTTTGCGGGATATGCAGACCACTTCGGATTCAATCGTCTATTTGAGCCGATTTATAATTTCAGGCACCGGACTGCTGATCTATTTATTTTTTGCAATCAATATTTCTCCCGAGGTGACGCTATTGACCCTGCTCGTCGGAGGAGCGGGCGTCCTCTTGCTATTCCCTTTTATCAGGAAGAACCGCGATATCTTTGAAAAAATGATCGCCGTGGAAAAGCTGATTTCCGGTTATTTGATTGAAAATATTTCCGGGGCGAAATATATAAAATCTCTGACCGTCGAGAATGCCGCTACGGAAAAAGGGGGGGGATTGTATAACCGCATGAAGAATCTGCACATGAAAATCGTGGTTTTCCGTTCTCTATTGTCCAATTTTATGCAGCCAATGGCCATGATATTCATCTCCGTCCTTTTTTATTACCAATACAAATCGCCGAATTTCAATTTGCCTGCATTTATTGTGACGGTATATTTCATCCAGAAAATTTTCACCTATCTTGAGGGATCGCAGGCCGCATTCCATTCAGTGAACGAACAGATTCCATTCCTGAAAAATATCCTGTCCTTCAGATCGGAATTGGAAAATAACCAGGAGAATCCAGGCGGATCATCGCCCTTTGAATTCCAAGATTCACTTCATCTTAAAAATATCGATTTTTCCTACGATGAAGGAAGCCGTGTTTTGGCTGGGGTGGATATCAAAATCAAAAAAGGACAGGTCGTGGGATTGATCGGTCCGTCCGGAGCTGGAAAGTCCTCGATCGCGGACCTTCTTTTGAAATTTTTGAATCCTGGAAAAGGCGAGATTCTGGTTGATGGAGTCGACATAAACGATATCGCTTTGCAAGATTGGCGGAAGAACATCGGATACGTATCCCAGGAAGTTTTTCTTGTGAATGATACGATAGAAAACAACATCCGTTTTTATGGCGAGAATATTTCCGACGAAGATATAGAGAATGCCGCAAAACTCGCGAACGCATCTGAATTCATAGAAAGGCAGAAGGATGGCATGAAGACGGTTGTGGGGGATAGGGGCGTAATGCTTTCAGGCGGGCAGAGACAGAGAATAATTTTGGCAAGAATTTTGGCGAGGAATCCTTCGATTCTCATATTGGATGAGGCGACGAGCGCTCTGGATAATGAGTCCGAGCTTTTGATTCAAAAATCGATTAGCGGACTGCGTGGCAAGATGACCATAATAATCATAGCGCACCGTCTGTCCACTGTTTTGGACGCGGATACCATATTCGTTTTGGAGGGTGGGCGGGTAATCGAGTCAGGTAATCCGGCCGATCTGATTAAAGATACAAATTCCTATTTCCATAAGACTTATCATCTGAAAAAATAAGACCATTTCAAATTCTCCGGGTTCAGTGTATGATTTGTTTGTCATGAATTCCGAAATAAAAAAAGCGATTTTATCTTTGGCAAGGGTCTGTCTATTGGCCGTGCCATTTATCCCGCTTTATGTTTCCCAATCCCTGTTCTTTCCGTATATAACCGGCAAAGCTTTTGTGTTCCGGGCTTTGATCGAGGTCTGTTTTTTCGTCTGGATATGGCTAGCTGTAACATGCGAGGAGTATCGTCCAAGGAAATCCGCGCTTTTTTATGCGCTGTTTTTTTGGATCATAGTCGTAAGTCTCGCGACGATTTTTTCAGTCAATCCGGAAAGAAGCTTCTGGTCTAATTTCGAGAGAATGGAGGGGTTGATCGCCTATCTCCATCTTTTCGCATATTTCGTCGTCCTGTCTTCGGTATTCAGGAAAAGCGATTGGAATGTATTTTTCAATCTGTTCATGGTTTCCGGAATATTCGAGAATTTTTATGTTCTCTTTCAAAAACTCGGATATCTAGCCTCCCCTCAAGGGGGATTCCGGACTGACGGGACTATCGGGAACCCGACTTATCTGGCGGCCTATTTGATTTTCCTTCTGGCTATTGCCGCGCTCCTATGGCTTAAGTCGGAAAAGAACTCTCCGCAGTCGTATTTTTATGTTTTTATGATTGCGTGGACATTCCTTTCAATATTTTTTACGGCCAGCCGCGGTCCTGTTCTCGGTCTTCTCGTCGGATCGATATCGGCTGCGATATCGTATTTGTTTTTGAAAAAACCGGTCAAGGATTCGGAAAAAATAATCCTGAAGCACATAGGTATCGGTTTGGGATTTCTAATAGTTGTCCCGGCTTTTCTTTGGCTGATACGCGACAGTTCATTCATTAAAAAAAGTGATGCTTTGGCGCGGTTGACCTCCCTTTCATTTTCAGAAAGAACAGTCACATCCCGTTTCAGCATCTGGAAGATGAGTTTTGAAGGGGTCAAAGACCACCCTATTCTTGGTTGGGGGCCGGAAAATTACGCCATAGTCTTTTCAAAATATTTCCGACCAGAATTATGGAAGCAGGAGCCATGGTTCGATCGTTCTCATAATATAATTTTTGATTGGCTCATAAATGCCGGGCTATTGGGAATTATTTCTTATCTGGGTATTTTTGTCGCGGCGTTTTATATGCTTCTAGAAAATTTTCGCAGGCGGAAACATCTCTTGGAAGAGGGATTGCTGATCGGAGCTTTATTTGTCGCTTATTTTCTTCAGAATCTTTTTGTTTTTGACAATGTCGCCACATATCTCTCCTTTTTCTCATTTCTGGCATTCATAAATTCCGAGTCCGCTGATTTAAGTCCCGCCGTTTCTTCCGGGAAAGAGAGCCGGATTTACGGGGTTGATTCCAGGTCGACGTATGCGTACGGCGCATTACTTCTGACGGTTTTTTGCTGGGTATTTTATTTTTTGAATTGGCGGCCGCTCATGATAAATCTTAATCTTTTGAGCGCATTGAAAGCGCAGGCGCAAGGTCAAGCAGAGGATTCATTCGGATATTTTCAAGAGGCCATTTCTTATGATTCGATCGGCAAGCAGGAAATACGGGAGCAGCTCACCCGCTTTGCCATGAATGTCGGATCATCGAATCTTCCGATTGAATTCAAAGATAAAGTTCTTCGTTTTACGATTCAGGAATCGGAAAGAGGCGTCGAAGAGAATCCGCTTGATCCGCGCGCTCATTTATTCCTTGCGGGATTGTACAGCCGCGTCGGATTTTCCGAGCCCGCCCTAGAGATGCTTGAAAAAGCCAGCAGTCTTTCTCCTAAAAAGCAGCAGATTTATTTTGAAATCGCCGATATTTATCTCCAGAGAGGAGATGCCTCAAATGCAATCGACGTACTTATCAGGGCTTTTGAGCTTGATCCTGAATTCGATCAAGCCAGATTGAATCTCGCCGCCGCCTATATAATGACCGGCAGGCAGGATGTGGCGGACAAGCTTCTGACCGATGGATTCGGAACGTTGAATTTACCCCGTCAGATACTGGTTCAGGTTTATTCCCAAGTCAAGAATTACGGGAGACTGGTAGGTATCTGGGAGGCATTTGTCCAAGGAGATCCGGAAAATCTGCAAAATTACAAAAGTCTGATCGGAGCGCATCTTTTGGCCGGCGACGACCGCAGCGCGATAATCGTTCTGGAATCCGCCGTTGAAAAATTCCCCGAATTCAGAGATGAAGGGGGAGCATTATTAGATCAAATCCGCGCAGGAGAAAGATAATAGTTATCAACAGGATCGTTTTTGCTTTTCCCGTCCGTATGACCCATACTAAATAAGACTTAAAAAGTCGGTCGTTTATTATCAATAATAATTTAAAAAAAATAAAAAGATATGAATAGCAATATTCTAAACAGGCAACAGCAATACGCAGTTGTCGCATTATCAGTAATGCTTTCGCTCATGGTCGTGTGGGCGGCGGCATATGGAGCAACTACAATTAGCGAAAACATTTCCACCGGCGGAACTTTGACAGTTACGGGCGCAAGCACGCTTACTGGCAACGTATCTGCGGCTGGAACCTTGTCAGTCACCGGCTTGACTACTTTAGTCAATGCTTCAACTACGCAAGTTTCAGCTTCCGGATTCATGTGGGTTGGCGGCATGGCGACTACAACCGGCAGCACCGGAGCCATTGATACCGAGGGCGCTTTGACCGTAAAAGGCGGAGCTACTTTAGGTGACGCGGCCGGAGATGCAATCGTCTTGACCGGTAACGCTTCCACAACAAATGGATTGACAGTCGGCGGAAATTTGATCGCTTCCGCTTCTTCAACTGTTTCCGGGAACTTCAACGCTTCCGGCAGCATAACAGCAGGCGCATCTTCTTCTCCTGCTTATTCATTTGGCGCTAGCGGAACGGCAACTACCACATTGTCATTGAACACTACGTCAAGCAATACTGGCGCATGCATTCAAGTAATAGGATCGAATGGATCGTACTACAGGATGTATTTTGCTCCAAGTGATTCTGTCGGTGCCGCTACGACTTCATGGCGCGGAGGTACGGCGTACTATGCCCTATGGGAAGCCGGTACTTGCAAATAAAATTTAATTTGTAAATTAATATGAAAAAAGTCCTATCAATTATCGTCGGATTGATACTTTCACCTGTGATGGTCTTCGGGGCCAATGATGTCACCCTTGATTCATCGGTTAACATCTCGGTCGGAGGATATACTCTGGCAGTAAGAGGATCCGAATATACGATCGATACCATAGTTGTCGGAGCCAGTAGTTTTGATGTTACGCTTTCGACCGGGAAATCATTCGGGATCACTTCTTCAGACCGCAGGAAACTTACAGTCAGTCCGTTGACTTACGTCTCGCTGACTCGAACCTGTGATTCCTCCGAATCGTCCGTGATCATGAATACGAGCCAGGATTCCGGATCTATCACAGTTACGGTAACTCCTTCCACATCCCAGCTATGCTCTGATGGAGGTGACAGCGGTAGCGGTGCCTCCGGAGGTGGTGGAGGAGGAAGTCTAACTTCCTACAATTACGGAGCGACTCCCGCTACTCCAGCCGTTCCGAAGGTATCACCTGCGGTTCCGGCAACCCCATCGGCGGCTGCTCAACCGTCTGCTGTTGCCAAATCGGTATCTCCAGTATTTAATCGTGAATTGGAGCGTGGCAGTAGAGGTGAAGATGTATCCAGATTACAGCAGTTATTGGCGAAAGACCCAAGTATTTATCCGGAGGGACAAATCACCGCTTTTTACGGCGCTTTGACCCAGAAAGCGGTCCGCGCTTTTCAGAAAAAATACGGGATTTCCCAAGTTGGACGTGTCGGTCCGCAGACTTCGGCAAAATTGAAAGAAGTTTTTTCCGGAGTCAGTGCTCCTGCCGCTCCAGCAGCGAATTCAGCAAGTGCGGAAACGATGAATAATCTCCAAGCTCAAATTGAGGCATTGATGAAACAAATTCAGGAATTGCAGAAAAAGAAAGCTCAATAGCAAGGAAATAAAAATCCCCGGTATACGGGGATTTTTATTTCTCTTGATCTGTATACTCCAGGATTACGCCCGGGGAGCTTCATTTTAACTTTACAATTTTACTGATATTTTCAAGTGTCGGTTCTTTTAATATAATGAGAGTCGTAAAATATGTTATTGCTGATATCAGGATAGTCAGTAATACCGGAATTCCAAGTGATT
Source organism: uncultured Candidatus Saccharibacteria bacterium (assembly GCA_964355085.1). Lineage (GTDB taxonomy): Bacteria > Patescibacteriota > Minisyncoccia > UBA6257 > 02-FULL-45-10c > REEB48. Next base: position 16,025 of record CAYHBW010000001.1, on the reverse strand, counting down.
GGATAACGATCGCCACGCCTGCGCTGGAAAGCGAAGCAGATGTTATTTTAAAGAGTTTTCCGGAAATTTTGAAACTGACGATAGAATTCATCTTATGCCAGATGAATGCGTTGGCCAGAATCTGGGTCATAAGCGTGGAGGCGGATGATCCGGCGATTCCGAATTCCGGAATCAGGAGAAAATTGAAGGCGATATTCCCCATGGCTCCGATCAGAGAAAAAGTTATGAATTTTTTCTGCTGATTCTGGGCGAGTAATGAATTACTCACTATGACCGAAGGGAAAATCACCGGAAGCGTGAGAAGCAGTATCCGGAAAGATTGGGTTGCCGGAAGATATTCCTGTCCGAAGAGGAAAGCGACGATTTCCCGGCTTAATGGCAGGCCGACCATTGCTGTCGGAACCGCTACGAAAAGCGCGGCGGTCAGGGTTTTTTCAAGTATGTTCCTGATTTCATCCGGCTGGCTTTTATGCGAAAGTTTTGACATCACCGGGAAAAGACTTGTGGCGAAAAGACCTGCCATCGCATAGAGAAGCTGGATTGGTTTTTGAGCGGCTGAATAAAATCCTATTTCTTCCGGCGACCGGAGCCACCCAAGCATGATTAGGTCGGTGTTTATCATTATTGCTCCGAGGAAGCTTGCGAATGCGAAAGGAAGTGACGAAGCGAGAATCGGTTTGATCAGCTGCGGATTGAAATCGGCGAATATATCCGGAAAATATCCCCGCAGGGTATAAGTCATGCCTGCTAATCCGATGCCGGTTCCGGCAATATAGGCATAGGCGAGTGAGACGCCGGTCGGCGACTTGGAAAGTGCGAGAAATCCGACTATGACGATGCTGAAATTCGTCAATATCTCATTGATCGCTTCCCATTGCATCTGTTCCAACGACCGGCTGACGGCGAATCCGAAATTCCTCAAGCTGTCGAAAATCAGCAATAAAGAGGCGAGAGCTAATAATGCTCCGGCCTCCGGAATTGTTGTAAGATATGGAGCTCCGTAAACAAGGATCAGTAATCCGGCCGCCAAAAGGAAAATTTTTATGAAAAATGCCGTTGAGAAATATTCCCTGCCGGCTTGGATATTTTTCGCCGATTCCCGCGTGACGATTGCGCTTATGCCTATGTCGGAAAATATCAGCAGAAAGGCCACGAGACTCATGACATAGGAAAAAGCCCCCCAGCTTTCCGGTCCGAGAATGCGGGCAGCGTATATTACCAGTGTCGCGCGGAGAAGTCTTCCGCCGGTCTGGCCGAAAAAAAGCCAGAAAGCGTTTTTGGCCAGCGTCTGTTTTTGATTTTGATTTTCAAACAGAAAACTGCGGATTTTTTCCAGCATCAGGAAAGGTTTGTTATCAGAAATTTGATCGTCCGGACGACGATGACCAGATCCAGGATCAGGGAGTTGTTCTTCAGGTAGTAGATGTCGTACTGGAGTTTCTGATAGGCGTCGGTGGAAGAGGCGGCATAACGGTAATTAATTTGCGCCCAGCCGGTTATCCCCGGCTTTGTAAGATGGCGGAGATCGTAATATGGGAGTTCCCGTCGCAGTTTTTCCACGAATTCGGGACGTTCCGGGCGCGGTCCGACAAAGGAAAGTTCGCCTTTTATTATGTTATAAAGCTGTGGCAATTCGTCCAAGTGGGATTTTCGGAGGATGTCTCCGAGTAATGTGACTCTTGAGTCATTGAAATAATTCGCCCATTGCGGTCCGTTTTTTTCGGCATCCTCACGCATGGTTCTGAATTTCCAGATTGTGAATTCTTTTTCATTTTTTCCTACGCGTCTTTGGGAGAAAAACGTCGATCCTCGGGAGGTTATTTTTACCAGGATAGCTATGAGAATCAGCAGCGGCAGAAGCGCTGTTCCGAGAATAATCGCGAATACTCTTTCAATCGGATCGCTGATGCTTTCATATACTTTGTTTTTTGAGGTGAGATTTTCCAGAAACCAAACCTCTTCAAGTTCCGCGAGCGGAACTTTTTCAAATACGAGCTCATAAAGTTTAGAAAGTTCCAGGACTTCCATACCGATCGCCAGGCACTTGTAGATTATTTTGGCCGATTGGGCGTCCTTTTTAAGGTGAGCCGGTATGACAATCGTGGTGATTTCATTCGCAATGATGATCTGGGCCAGATGGTTGAATTCCTTGTCCCTTAACCCTTCCTTCATCCAGAAACTTATTTTATAGCCTAGTTGGGGGTTTTCATCCAGATGTTCGATTATTTCCTGTGATGCCTGATTGGAGCCGATCATCAGAATCCGGTTGGCCGGTCCGCTTTTCCCGAGTATGGCATTGTAGACGGCGCGCCAAAGGTAGCTGATTCCTCCGAAAACCAGGAAGAATATCCCAAGATTCGCGCGAGGGGTGATTTTCAGATCGGGAAGAGCGTAAAAGAAAAGCGCGGTCAGGATTATATTCAGGACCGTCGTGTACCAGAATCTTTTTTCAAATTCGAAATCGTTTTTAAGGGAACGCAGATCATATAGACCGGCGATGTAAAATACGATTATCCAGAGTCCGAACACGATAGTGAACGGTTCGGCATGATTTATGAAAAATTCCGAATAAAAACGGTTTTCATACCGGATCCAAAGCGTCAGAAGCAGAGAGGCGTAAAGGGTCAGGATATCGCCTGAAATCAGTATTATTTGTTTTGTCCGGGACAATGTATTCACAGTTGCGGTTATATTTGTAATTGTTATAATAATATAACACTAATTAATGCTAATAAATAACATCATGAATAAAGAATATTTTTTGCCGGTAAGCATCCTGATTGCGGCCGTTTTGGTCGCCGGAGCGGTGATTTACAGCGCAGGAGTTTCCGCGCCAGCCGGAGACGGCGTCGGAGATGAGCCGGTGGTTGAGAAGAGTGAAATTCTGAACCTGACTGCCAGCGATGTGGTGCTCGGGAATCTTGACGCTCCTGTAACGATAATCGAATACAGCGATTTCCAGTGCCCGTTCTGCGGTAGGTTCTTTTCACAGACCGTAAACCGGGTAAAGCAGGAATATATTAAGACCGGAAAAGTCAAATTCGTGTATCGGCACTTCGCCTTTCTCGGCGATGAATCGAAGGCGGCCGCTTCCGCGGTCGAATGCGCCAAGGATCAGGGTAAGTTCTGGGATATGCATGATGCCGTGTTCGGAAGTGAAATCAATGACGGACAGGAGCATAATGGAAACCTGAAGCGGAGTTTGTTCATGACTTTGGCTGAAGGAATAGGATTGGATACCGAGCAGTACGGATCATGCCTGGATGATGAAAAATATGTCGGAAAAGTGGAAAGGGATTACGCTTCGGCGCAGGTTATCGGAGTGCGGGCCACTCCGACGATTTTCGTCAACGGAGAAAAAGTCGAGGGAGCCCTTCCTTTCGAACAATTCAAGGTTTTGATCGAAAAATATCTGACTGAATAGCCGTGGATGGGTAATTAAATCACTTAAGATACAGATATGGCGAATAAAGTAACAATCTACAGCACCCCGACCTGCGTTTATTGCCGGATGGCGAAGGATTTTTTCGCGAAAAACGGCGTCCAGTATGTCGAGCATAATGTAGCCGCGGATGAGGTTGCGCGCAAGGAGATGGTTGATAAATCGCATCAGCTGGGAGTTCCGGTCATTGATGTCAATGGAGAGATTCATGTGGGATTCAACCGTCCCGAATTGGAAAGAGCTCTCGGTTTGAGATAGAAAATTTTCGATCTTGATTTTAGTTTTTTGTGTATTGTCTAAAACCTATTCAAATGTACGATCTGATCATCATCGGCGGCGGTCCGGGCGGCATCTCCGCCGGAATTTATGCGTCCCGTAAAAAATTGAACTCGGCCATAATCGCCGACAGCTTCGGCGGACAGTCGGTGGTTTCCGCCGACATCCAGAATTGGATAGGATCCAAATCCCTTTCAGGTCTTTCATTGGCTGATGCTTTGGAAAGCCACCTTCGTTCGCAGGGCGGGGTTGATATAATCGAAGGCGACCGTGTCATTGAAGTTAAGGTATCGGTAAAAGGTTTTCTGGTCATTACGAAAAACGGCATGAAGCTGGAGACGAAAACGGTTCTCGCGACGTCCGGGAGCAGGCATCGGCGTCTTGGGATCCCAGGAGAAGACCGGCTGGATGGCAAGGGGGTCGTCTGGTGTTCGACCTGCGATGCCCCGCTTTTCAACGGAAAAGAAGTGGCGGTAATCGGATCCGGAAACGCCGGATTGGAAGCGGTGCGGGATTGTCTCGCCTATGCTTCAAAAATTTATCTGATGGTCCGCGGAGATTCAATAAAGGGGGACGCCCAGACTTTTGAAGAAATCAAAAAGAGTCCGAAGGTGAAAATAATCTACCTGGCGGAAGCGCTGGAGATTATCGGATCGGCATTTGTTTCCGGACTGAAATATCTCGATAAAAAAGACAATTCCACGAAGGAACTGAAGCTCGAGGGAGTGTTCGTGGAAATCGGTGCAATTCCGAACTCCGATTTTTTGGGAGATCTTGTCAGGAAAAATGAATTCAACGCGGTTCTTGTCGACAGATTCCAGAGGACTTCGTTGCCCGGAATCTGGGCGGCCGGAGACGTTACGGATTTGCCGTATCGTCAGAATAATATTTCCGCCGGCGACGCCATCAAGGCAGTTCTGGACATAAACGACTATCTTAGTCGGAATAAATGATATCGAGGATAGTTTTCCTTATCTCAACCCCTTTTATATTTGCCTAGGCAAATATAAAAGGGGTTGTTTATTTTAATTAAATGCTTTATAAAGACATGAATATCAAACATAGCAAGCTATGTCATATAAAATCGGAATAATCCAAAAACGCCTTTTGCTTTTGTTAGATGCCGGAGTATCGTACGGGTTATCGTATACCCCGAGACAGAGATCAAAGGTGTTATCTCAAATAAGCCGGAAGTGGGAAGCTGTGCGAACAGAATCCTTGAGGCAGGCGATTCAAAGTCTTTATAAAAATAAGTTGATAGATATGGCAGAGGATTCCGGTGGGAAGATAACTTTGAAATTGGCGGATAAAGGGAAGAAAAAAGTTTTGGAATATAGACTTGAAGATATTAAGATAGAAAGACCTTCGGTATGGGATTGCAGATGGAGACTAGTCTTATTCGATATTCCGAATTCTAAAAAGAAAATAAGAGAATTATTCAGGACCCATTTGATGAGAATCGGATTCCGCCAATATCAGAAGAGCGTTTTCATTCACCCGTACGAATGCTCTAACCAGATAGACTTTCTGGTAGAATTTTTCGGAATCCGCAAATATGTCCGTCAGATGAAAATTTCAGAACTGGATGACGATCTCTCAATGAGAGATGTATTTTCTGAAAAACTTAGAAGTTAATAGGATTTTTTAAAAAAATCCAAGATATTTTAATTAAAATTATCAGGAAATTTATCCCCCCATTATACTTGCTTAGGCCGGTAGAATGGGGGATAAATATTTGACAATTATAATTTGTCGGAATATAATAATCCGGATATGTTTTGCAAGCAAAACGAAAATAAAAGTCCGGATGATGAGCGCGGAGATTTCGTGAGATTTGCCGGAGCTTTTCTGGTGATAATGATCACCTCTGTCGGTGGTTTTTATATTTGGGATACGTATTTCAGCGAGATCGGTAAGGCCAGGCGTTTTGCGGAAGAGCAGACTGCGGCGCTGGAAAAAGCCGAATCCGCCTATATAAAAGCCATGACTGAAGACACTTATGGCGGTAAAACTCCGCAGGAGACCCTGGATTTATTCGTCGAGGCGCTCAAGGCCGGCGATGTGGATTTGGCGAGCAAGTATTTTTTGCTTAAAGAAGAAGAAAATTTCAGCAGGGAGAGGTGGGTTAATAGATTATTGAATTTGAAAAATCAGAATTTGATGGGTCAGGTAGCAGGGGACATAAGTTCTAATGCAGTTCAATTAGGAAATTCTATTAACGAAAATGATTTTTCTTTTGGGATGTATGAGGACGGAATTTTATCAGTACTAATTAGAATGAGATTTAATAAGTATTCCGATATCTGGAAAATAGAAAGTTTATAGTAATACGTTACTAAAATATGAAAACGTTGTACGCAACAGTTTTATATCCAATCATATTTTTATCGGTTTTATTTCCGTTTAATTTCGCCGGCGCTTATTCTGTCGGGACTCACGCTTTGCTGACAAGGGAGATAATATATTTTTACAATAATAATTTCCCCGGTTCAAAAATTACCGGAGATTCAAAGGATTATCTCATAGACGGATCCCGTCTTGAGGATAATACCCCGCGTTATCTCAATCATTTTTATGATCCGATAAACGACAGGGGGCTTTCTGACGGCGGTTTTCGTGGACAGAAATCCAAAGATTGGGCCGATGATTCAACTGCGCAGACGGCATTTTTATACAGGTCTCTTTCTCCGAGCGAGGCATCAATTTTAAGCTTGGCGCAGGTTGAAAAGATAAAGTCATCATTTGATCAGTCGGATTTCACCTGGAAAAAAGCCGTCAGTCTTTATGCGGACGGAAAAATAGAAGAGGCTCTTTTTACTCTCGGCCATATAATACATTTAGTCGAGGATATGTCGGTTCCCGATCATGTCAGGAACGACTCCCATCCGCCCTATGATGACGGCGGAAGCCCGTATGAAAATTGGACGGCAAAATTTAACTTGGATAATCCGGATACTTCATTAACATACAGACTTACTGGCAAGAGTCCGGAATTGTCCGTCAGCTTGGAGTCATATTTTGATAATTTGGCTAAATACACGAATGAAAATTTTTATAGTGAGGACTCTATTGACAGTTATGATATGCCAAAGTTAGATTTTAAAAAAACTGAGGGAGAAAATATTTATGGATTTAGAGTTGATGATAATGGAGATTCTTACAGGTTAGTTAGAATTTTTGAGCTAAGTAAAAAATATGCATGGAGAGATTCATTGCGATTACCTGACGATTCCTTATCTGCTAATAGTAAAACTCTTTATGATGGAATCGGAAATTTAATTATGAATGATTACTGGTCTCGGCTTTCCGTAAAATCCGTCCAATACGGGGCAGGGGTCATCGATTTGTTTTTTAAGGAAGTTGAAAAAGAAAAAGAATCAAGAAAAACCAATGTCAGTTTGCCGACAAGATATTTCGGACAAGCTTTCGATATTTTAAAAGACTTCATTCCGAGTTTTAACGGCAACCGGAATCTTAATCTGGCTTCTGTCATTGATTTAGCCGGTTATGAAAATGAGCCGTCCGGAAATTCATCGGATGCCGGGAATAAAGTTCCGGAAATCGGATTCGAATTCATAAATGCCCAGGATTTCAATGAAGACGATCAAAATGAAGATGCGGTTGATTCAGTTGATGTTAAAAAATCGGAGATTCCGGAGGAGGTGATTCCGCCAGTTGCTGTCCCGGTCAAAAAATCTCCTCAAGTCTGCGTATTTGATACTGGCAAGTCCGCAATCAGGCAGAATCTGATCATAAATGAAGTGGCTTGGATGGGCGGAATAAGCAGCGCGAATGACGAGTGGATCGAGCTTAGGAATATTTCCGGAGAATCCTTGGATATTTCTGGGTGGCAATTATTGGATAAGGGCGGTCAGATAAAAGTTTCATTCGGGAACATGAAGGTGGCTTCCGGCGCTTACGTGCTTTTGGAAAGGACTGATGACAATTCAGTTTTGGAGATCAAAGCGGATGCGGTTTATGCCGGTGCGCTTTCCAATTCCGATGAGGGGTTGAGATTGTTCGATGATCAGTGCGAGTTGATGGATGAAGTTCTGGCGGACGGTGATTGGCAGGCCGGAGATGCGGCATCCCGCCGGACAATGGAGAGATCCGGTGATTTTTCCTGGCATTCTTATCAAGGGAGCGGATCCGCGCGCGGAGGGATTTCTCTTTTCGGAACTCCGAAAAGCGATAACAGTCAGCCGGGGATCGCCAATACGACGCCGGTTGCAATTTCGAATAATTCCATAGCTGTTGTTGATCTTGTTTCGTCATCCGGTCCGTTGAAGATACTTATTTCCGAAGTTCAGATTACCGGAGGTACGGGGAAGTCGGACAATGATTTCGTGGAACTTTATAATCCAAACAATACGAAGGTGAATCTTAACGGATATAGGTTGGTGAAGCGCACAAAGACCGGGACCGCGGATATTTCGATTAAATCCTGGACAATGGACGCTTATATTCCGGCGAAAGGATATTATCTTTGGGCGAACAGTGGTTATGCGGGTATCCCAGCGGTTCCGGATGTAATTACTAGTTCGACTTTATCGAATGATAATGGGATTGCCGTCCGTTACGGTCCGTCAGATACTGGAGACATAATCGACAGCGTCGGTTGGGGAGCGGCGGATAATATTTTCGTGGAGCGCTCGGCATTCCGGGAAAATCCGGCCGCGAAGCAAAGCATATCCAGGCAATACGAATATGATACGGATGATAATTCGGTTGATTACATAAAAACCTCCCCGTCTCCGAAGAATTCCAGTGATGCCGGCGGATTCATCCCGCCGGCAGTTTTTAGCGGATTGGGTGATTCCTCCGCCCGCCATATCCTGATTAGCGAGGTCTATCCGGACAGAACAGGGGCGAATCTGGACTTCGTGGAACTTTACAATCCCAATGCCAGCGGGACTCCGGCGACCGGCCTTGAAGGATGGTCTTTGCAGATTTTGAGCGCCAATGCCACCACGACTGATAAGATGGCGAAGAAAAATTTCGAAAGCGGGAATGAAATCCATGCTTCCGGATTTTTTCTCGTCGGAATCGATGACTTCAACGGCGGGGACATGAGTTGGGCAGGCGGCTCCTTGAACAGCGTCGACGGCGCCACTGTTTTCCTGGTCAGCGGCACGACTACGATCTCCGATTTCGAAGATTCCGAAATAATCGACAAAATCTCTTATGGGAGCGGTTCAGGCCTGATGTCGCCTGAAAATATCGCCTTGCCGCTTCCGGACATCGGCGGAAGTCTTGAGAGGAAGTCATTTGCAGGCGGCATCTGCTCATCATCTTCTGGTATCGGAGAATATTCCGGCAACGGATGCGATACTGATGATAATTCGGCAGATTTTGAAACCCGCACTATTTTCAGACCCCAGAAATTTTCCAATCTTAATGAGCCGAGGAATTCTCCGGCGGCTCCGGGAAATATTTCTGCGGTCTATGACTCTTCAGATCTGACGGTAAGTTTAAGCTGGGGGCTGCCCGCGGATTCGTCCGGAGAAGTTTCGGCTTTGAATTATTCTTTGCAGTCTTCCACATCCACGAACCCGTTGAAGCATTTGTCGGATCTGTCGGGGACTTCGACGTATTCTTATAAAATTTCAGAAGTCGGAATAGATTATAATTTCTCCATAATATCCAAGGATGCGGACGGCCTGGAGTCTGCGTCATCTTTGGTTTCATTGACGATCCCAAGTATTTTTGACAGCGCATATTTTTATCCAGATCCGCTTGTTCCGGGAAATTATAAAATGGAATTCCGGTACGACTCTTACCCGTTCATCTATCCGGAACTGGCCGACGGAGGATTCAGGTCTGCAGTGTTTTATAAAAATCAGGAAGCGCCGGAAATCCCGTTTTTTTACAGCGACATCCAATTCTCAACGACCCCTGACGGTGTCACGCCGAAAGAATACGGGGAGTGGGGATCTGCGGTTTTAGGAGCTTGGAAATTGAAGTATGAAAATTGCGCCGGCGCTTATTCGGAATATACTTCCCTGATTTTACCGGATAAGGAAGAATATTGTTCTCCGAATTACGGTGGCATCCGGAACGGATCCATAAGCTGGAATAAGCTGGAGGATTGGAACATCAGAGTCGACCTTTCCGGATTTCAGGAGCCGCCTGTTCCGGGAGATTATTTCACCCCGGCTTTTTATGTGAATACCGGATATAATACGCAGACTTTGGCTGCGGTCGACAGGCGCAGATATTATTTTCTTGACGAGGTTCCGCCGCATTCCGCGCCTTCCGCGCCGGACAATATAGAATTTTCCTATGATTCGAGGAAATCAGTTTTGCGCATGATCTGGGACAGATCGTCGGACAGCGATACTTTAGATAGTTCGCTTGTTTATGAGCTGAATTACGGGATAGGCGATCTTCCCGGCGACGGCTGGGCGGCTGTTCCATCGGCATCTTCTGGTCCGGAGGAGGCCGTTGAAATACGCAACCGGCCGTTTACGAAAATTTCCGTCGAGCCGGACTCGGTTTACAGCATCGCCATCAGGGCAAAAGATGATTTCGGAAATATTTCCGCCGCGACCAGTTCGTCTTTTGCGGTCCCGGAATCCGTTCCGCCTTATGGAATTACGGATTTGAAGTGGGGTAATATCGACGGTTCCGGAAATCTGAAAATATCATTTGATGCTACAGCTTATCCGTTCATGGATACCGACAATTCTTCAGCTATGCTGTTTTTTCTCAATCAGGATGTTCCCGGAAACCATACTTTTAAAAATTGGGATGAACGTTGGACTATAGGGGGCGCTAATCAAGTCCTTAAGCTTGGATATGCCGTTTGCGATGGACAATTCGATTCTCTTATAGGGGGATTGATCATGAATAATCAATCCGGTTGTCCGGACGGCAGCGGTCTGAAAAAATATTATACGAGAAGCGATTTCAGCCATGGACAGACCAGTTTCACGACTGATATAAGCGGAGTCATCAGCGGGGGAACATCGGCAGGAAGAGAGTTTATATCGGATGATTATGTGACAGTCGGATTCTATGGATATGCTGACGGCGTGTTTATCCTGACCGATTCTTACAATAAAAAGACATATTTTTCGGAGTAGATTTCCGGAAAATCCGTGATATGATATTCCCAGCTGCTTAAAGCGAGGTTCAGATGACATTCGCGCTTCTCGCGCCGATAAGCAATTTTTTCGGTATGATCTGGAACATGACTCATCAGATCAAAATCGTCTATTCCATCCACGAGCGGAATCTTACTCCTAAGGAAATAGAAGAAAAGCTGGAAATTTTAAGCATGCCGCGGGTGCTTTTCTCCATATATCTCTGCGCGGTCAACATGCTTTACGGGTTCGAGCTTCATAATTACTGGATGCTCTCTTCTTCGTTTCTCGGATTGATCCTGACGTTAATCCTGACAGCAGTAATCTGGAGCGTCACAAGAAAAGCAAAATCGCCGGGCCCGCATCCTGACAAGGAGTGAGACCGGGCGATTTTTTATTTACAAATATGTCCATTGCCGTTAAGCTGAAAACAGTCCGTTGAAATCAGGCGGGTCGGATGTTTGATTTCAGGAATTTGGATTGGTGGCTGTTCATATATAGCCCCTGTGTTTTCCTGTCCGCAGGACTGATTTTCGGTTTCAGGAGATGGACACGGGTCGGCCGCGCGGCTAATATCGTTCCGATGTTCGCATTGCTGGCGGTCAGGGTGCTGATATCCTGGTCGGATATTTTTCTCGATGAATCTTTTTTCTATTTCTCCGTATTGTATTTCAGCTGTTTTTGGATTTTGATCGCAAATCTGGAAAGTCCCGGGATATCGGCTTTTTCCTTCGGAGGGATAATGAACGCGACCGCCGCCTTGGTTAATGGAGGCAAGATGCCGGTATTCGGAGAGAATTCCACCTCATTTTTCCATCAGCCGATGGGTCAAGGAGTCAGATTCGGCTGGTTATGCGACTGGATCGCAACTCCTCATAATCTTTATATGATGAGTCCGGGAGATTTCCTTCTTATTGTCGGATCGGTGATTTTTTTCATGCAGGAATTCAGAATCCGGATGTCTGCCGGAAAAGTTCAATAAAAATTCATAACCCCGCTCGCGCGGGGTTTTTAAATTGAAAAAAGATGCCCTCTCCTGTTAGGGAGAGGGCATTAAGGCAGACGTAATCCGCACGGAAGGACGAGGATTTCGTCTTTCGACTTCGACTCGCCGGTTTCTTCCTCTTGGCGGCTTCTGACCCGCTTCGACGCTTCATCCGACTCAATCCCGACCTCCAGGCTTCCGAAGGCGAATTCCCGATGGAGACCCTTCCGGTCGGTTTTCTGGTGATCACTGATGAAGTTAAGCAACGGATCCATATACTTTTCTTTCATCAGCTTATGATGGTCGTCGATGTCGATCGAAGAGCCGTCAGGATTTTTTTTCCAGTAGAGCGCCACGTGGAGAAACTCATGAGCAATCACGCTATAGAAGAAGCTCTCCCTTTCACCGTAGGTGAACGGTATATGGTAGTACGCGTAATACTTTTCGCGCCTATCCAGATAGCCCCTTATATTTTCGTAATAGATCTCCACGTAGTGATGCGCCAGAAACGCCCGGCCGAGGATCTTGATCAGGTTCTTCTTTGAGAGCTTATCCGATTCGCATTGCTTCTTTTTTTCCTTATCGGAGTAGCTTTCGCAGTTTTCGGCCAGCACGTTCCTTTCCGACCGCACGTAGCCGCTATACCGGGCCTTGTAATCTTTCCCGGTTTTCTGGAGAACCGAATCCTCAAGTTCTTTCCGGCCAGCGAGGCAATCCGTTTTCGAATCGCCGGATTCGGACTCGCAGTCCATCTTGAGGATTTTCTGATAAAGGTCCACGCTCATCAACTTCATTTCCGGCATGATCAAGCCCTTATCCGAGATCTCGGTGACCTCGATCGTCTTGGCCCAGATCTTGTTCACGAGATCCTGGTCCAGTTCTCTTTCGTTACAGCCCCCCGTCAAAATCAAGACGGAGGCAAGCGCCAGTTTTTTAAGGTTCATCGCCCCTCCATCAGTTTCCGGATTTACAGCTTATAGTAATTATACCATGTAAATAACCTTTTGTAAAGGAGTATGTTAAGCGCGCTTTTCTATGGAAATACCCGCTTCATTTCATTCATTCCGGAGTTTTGCTAGGGTATAAAGATGATCGTGATATTGGATAATATAAGAAGCGTGAATAATGTCGGTTCGATTTTCCGGACAGCGGATGCGCTTGGCATAGAGAAAATCCATCTCGGCGGGATAACTCCGGAACCATTGGATGCTTTTGGCCGGCCGCGGCAGCAGTTCGTCAAGGTCTCGCTCGGCGCGGAGAAAAATATCCCCTGGGAAAAGGCGAAGAGCGTCAGCCGCCTTATCGGCCGCCTGAAGAAGGACGGTTTCCGGATAATCGCCGTCGAACAGGCGGAGAATTCCGTTCCATACCATGGATTAAAATTTTCCGATCCGGCGGAGAAGGTCGCCTTCGTATTCGGAAATGAGGTGGACGGAATTTCAAAATCCGTATTGATGAAATGCGATCAGGTCGCGGAAATTCCCATGCGCGGGGCAATGGTTCGGCAAGCTCACCATCCGCGACGTTCGCGTCACGGGAAAGAATCCCTGAATGTGGCGGTTTCATTCGGGATAGTCATGTTCCGCGTGATGTATAATTGAATTACATGAATCCCACACATAACAAGCACAGAATAACTTACTAAATATGAAAATATCCGTCAGTTTAATCAATAAAAGGTTGTCAATTAATATCGCAAGGTTGCGCGACGCGCAGTCCTTGTTATGTGTGGGATGAAAAAAATAATCCTTGGTATAGGAATTTTCATTGTCATGTTGGCCGTGACCGGTCTGTATAAAGTCCTTCTTTTGGATCGGACCCGCGGGAAAATCCAGATTGTCCGTATCGGCGACGTCAGCTTCGAAGTCGATGTTTCGGATAATCCAATTTCGCAGGCAAAAGGACTTTCCGGCAGGGAATTCATGGAAGAAAACAGGGGCATGCTTTTTCTGTTTGGAAATCAGGGGAAGCGCAGTTTTTGGATGCAGGGGATGAAATTTCCGTTGGATATCGTATGGATAAGCGGGGATGAAGTGGCAGGAGTTTCGGAAAATCTTCCACCGGCCGGATTCGGAGAGATTGAGACATATGATTCTCCTGAAGGCGTGGATAAAGTCCTGGAAATAAACGCCGGGCTGTTTAAAAAATTCGGTTTTAAGATAGGCGATAAAATCGTGTTAGAATAAGGGAATCCGTTCGTATGGCGATTCTGACCAGCGCATTCTGCCATTCTCCGGGTTCAAAATATGGAAAAGACCGACAAAAGGATTTTCGGACTCAAATCAAATGTTTTCTGGCTCGGACTTGTGAGCTTGTTCAATGATTTTTCATCGGAAATGATGTACTCGGTCATGCCTGGTTTTTTGACTGCCGTGCTGGGAGCTCCGCCGGTTTTCGTCGGTTTTATCGAGGGATTCGCGGATGCTCTGGCAAGCGTTTTCAAGATTTATTTCGGCTGGTTTTCAGATAAGATAGGTAAGCGTAAAATCCTTGCCGTTGCCGGATATTCGATTTCGGTTTCAACGCGCTGGTTTTTGGCTTTAGTCGGGAATTTCTGGCAGGTTTTCATATTAAGGGCTATCGACCGCGTAGGCAAAGGACTGCGGGATTCGCCGAGAGATGCGCTTATTTTCGAATCAGTCGGACGCAGCGAAGCGGGAAAATCTTTCGGTTATCACCGCGCCATGGATACAATCGGAGGAGCGCTCGGTCCTTTGACCGCGGTTTTTCTGATGCCGTACATAATGAACGACTACCGGCTTCTTTTCAGGATTTCATTCGTTTTCGGAATCCTTGCGGTCCTCACTTTTGTTTTTGTCCGCGATGTGAATAAGCCAGTTCCGGAAGCGGTCCGGCCGCCGCCGAAGCCGTTTTCTTTTTCGCTTAAGGGTTACAGCGGATTATTCAAGGAATACATCGCCGCGGTTTTCATATTCGGTCTTGGCCTCATGCCTTTGCCGCTCATGCTGCTGAAATCCCAGGAAATCGGGCTGGACGGATTTTCAATTCCGCTGATGTATTTTGTGAGTAATTTCGCTTTCGTCCTGTTTGCGATTCCCGCCGGAAAGCTGGCCGATCGGATAGGCGATAAGAAAGTCATAGCCATCGGTTTTCTGGCTGCGATCTTTTCCTATCTCAATCTCGCTTTGTTTTCCACCGCTTGGAGCGTGGTCCTCGGGTTCGCAACCTTCGGAGTTTATTCGGCGATGACTGACGGCGTGCAGAGGGCGCTCGCCGCCAAGCTGGTTCCTGACGACAGGTTGGCTTCCGGGCAGGGATATCTGAACGCGGCGGTAGGATTGTCTTCTCTGATGGCCGGAATAATCGGCGGAACGATCTGGACCGTGATGGGATCTTCGTCGGCTCTTTTATACGGCGCGGCGATGATGTCCGCCGGGCTGGCTATATTCGTACATCTTAACACCAGAAGAATCTCCGACGGCGGAATATCTAGGAAGTCTTTCTGGTACCGGCTGTTTTTTGAAAAGCGGGAACCCTGATTTCTGATATAATGATATTAACGATAATTAATAAATATTTTCGGATGAAAAAAACACGCATAGCCATCAATGGCTTCGGCCGGATCGGCAGATTGTTTTTCCGCCAGGCCTGGGATGACAAAAATTTTGAAATCGTCGCGATTAACGATCTCGGTGACGTGGAAAATCTCGCCTATCTTCTCAAGTACGACACTGTCTACAGGAAATTCAAAAATGAAGTCCGCGCCGACGGCAATGAAATCGTAATCGACGGGAAGCGGGTCAAGGTTCTGCAGGAAAAAGATCCGGCCAAGCTTCCGTGGAAAGAATTGAAAATAGACATAGCCGTCGAATCGACCGGAGCTTTCGAATCTTTTGAAAAAGCATCCATGCATCTGACTGCGGGCGCTAAGCGCGCCGTAATCACCGCTCCGGCGAAGGATGAAGAGCGCGCGGATGCGAAGACCGTTCTGCTTGGAGTCAATGAATCCGAATTCAAGAAGTGCAGGATAACATCCAATGGATCCTGCACTACCAATGCGACTTCTCCGGTTGCGGCGATAATGTCCGAAACCATTGGGGTTAAAAAAGCGTTTTTGAGCACTGTCCACGGTTATACCGCGACCCAGAGCTTGACCGATTCTCCGGCAAAAGGGAAGGATTTCAGGAGAGGACGAGCCGCTGCGCAGAATATTTCACCGTCCTCCACCGGTGCGGCGATTTCCGTAGTCCGGGCGATTCCGGAACTTTCCGGAAAA